>WTGR01000184.1 GCA_011523485.1 Acidobacteriota bacterium | reverse complement strand
GTCAGTCCTGCGGCCTGCGCTATGCGTCGGCGCTCCCGAAGAGCCCGCGGCTGTGCAACAGGTGCGGCGGCAGCAACCCCGAAGAGAAGGGCGGCGCCCCAGAAAGGAAGCACGCCAGGAACGCACAGACCATCGGTACTTCGCCGTCTCGGCAGCACGGCCTTCGGGCCCGATAAACCGGCGACTCGTTCCGCCGCCTCCGGACTGCACGCCGACGTCATCGATGCCGCCGAGAGCAACGGCGGGCCGGCGGCCGGCCGCGCGCGACGCTGTTCGACGAAGTGAACCCCACAGCGAAGATTCCGCTGGTCGACCGGGCCCGGCGTTCGGCATCTCCTCGATCTGGTGCTCGCCCTCGCCGCTCGCGCACTTCCTGGTCCGAGGGTAGACACCAAACCTCTACCGCGTAGTGTGGGGCAATCGGGGGAATGAGCGATCCGGAACGTGCTCCAGTCCCGGGAACATGAACCGTGATGAGCGAAACAATCCGCGTCAGCGTGGTCCTTGAGAACGCTGCCGACGAGGCGGTGACGGCTCGGCTCGGCCGCGCTTGCGCGGCCGGCGTCCCCCGAGTAGTGACCGAGGGCTCATGGACATGGGCGACAGCCGACCGACGCCTCTCCGCGTGCCGGAGGACCTGGTCACGCGGCTGCGACTGCGGGAGCGGGATCGGCGGTGGGACGAACGGCGCTGCGCCGGCCCCGTCACAACCCGGATCCGCGGCCGACGCACCTTCGGCGAGTGCGTGGTTGGACCGCCCGGCAGTCCCGTCCGCATCGCCTCCATGACGCTGCGCGTTCTCGATATGGTCCCGGATCCCGTCACTCGCACGCTGCGGCCGAGCACCGGAATCCGGGTCTGATGCGGCTCCGGCTTCCCGGGGCAAGAGAACTGACCCGGCTGCGGTCGACGGGCACAAGGACGCGGGGGAGGGCTCAGTCGAGTCGGAAGGCGACCTGCACGAGCACGCCGAGCACGAGCAGACCACGAGATCCGGACCGCTCATTCCCCCGATGGTCCCTCGGCGCAGGTCGAGCAGCGCATCGCGGGCGCCGCGCGAGCACTGTCCGCCGTCCGCCTGCCGCCACCAAACAAGGGGGCGAGGAGGGCGGCAGCCTGTCCGGGGCCACCCCGGCGCGCGCGGCGCGGGGCCACCAGTTCCTGAGCGCAGCGCGCTTCGAGTGTCCATGGTCCATCCCCGCTTCTACGCGGGTCTCTGTAACTTGTTGCAATACCGGAACTTGTGGTTTCGGGGCCGCACCCCTCCACATTCGATCGCCTATTGCGTCGCTGTTGGTGGGCTTGCTTGCCTGGGCCCCCGGGGTCGCAGGCGGCATTCCGATCGTTGGTGGTCTGGCCGGTCGGCCTTGATTTCTGTGTTCCTCGGTTACCGCCTCTCGGCTGCCCGTTCGGGCGGGTCCGGCGCCGCGCGACGGCGAAATCGCTCCTGCCGTCCGCTGTTCCGCCCTGCTCGGCTCCTTCCGGACCCTTCGGGGCCTGCTTGGCTTTCGCGGCTGTCTCGGCCCCGTTGTCCGCCGGCGCGCTGTCGATGGACCGAAACGGTCTCCGCCATCGGGTCGACCAGCCAGTATTCGGCCACGCCGTGTCTGCCGTAGAGCTCGCGCTTGTAGCCCCGGTCCCGCTCGGCGGTGGCAGGGGACCGCGGATGATCAGGGCGCCGGCACCGCGGCGGCCGTGTCCCTCTGTCACTGCGCCCCACAGCCCGCGGCGTCGCTCCTTCGTCTACCGGCGGACCACGCCTTCCAGCCGGCGGCCGGGATACTGCGCCGATTGGTGCTGGTCGCGACGCTCGACGCCTGAGTTCCCCGCCGTTCGACAGATGGATCTCGACCCGCACCTGCGTGACCGTGGCCAACGTCGTATTGACCACCTCGCCGCGGAACGTGTCGGCGGCCCGCTGCTGGAGTCCGCCGTGTCGACACCGGGCCCGCCGATCAGGGCGTCGGCGCTGGGCCCACCAATGGATGCATCGTCGCCGCCACCGTCGAGCAGGTCGTCGCCCTCCCGCAAAGCAGATCGTCCCCGGCCCCGCCGTACAGCTCGTCTTCACCGGCCGACCCTCCCTGGTGGACACTCGCCGCGGCAAGGCGGCCCCTCTTACAGACGACGTCGTCGACGACGAGGGGGCCCAGGCCCCCTGGACTGCGGCCGCGCGAACCGCGCAATATCTCCGGCACCTCCTATCGACCTGTGCGTTTCCGCTCCAGGTAGTCGACCGCCGCCCGCATCTGATCGGCGTCCCACGCCGTCCAGTCGTCGCTTTGCGGCAACCCGGGCGCCCCGGCGCTGCGCCCGGCGGCGACGACGCTCACTGCAAGCCGTTCGGCACCGTATTCCTGGCACAGGGCCAGGAACTTGGTCGTCATCGCCACTGACGGCAGCTCGTGCACGCCGGACGCCTGGTGTTCCCCGGAGGGCGGTTCGTGGTCCTGCCGCAGCGTCCCCGGCGCCCTGGCGGCGGGATTGTCGGCTTCCTGGTACCTGACGACCTGGCCGGTGCGGTACGACGTCATCCGCACCAGCGCGCAGGCGTCGCATGCGTCCGCCTGGCAGTCGGGTGTCGAGCGGTCGCGTGCGAGCCTCCACACGTGCCCGCTCGCCCGCCGTGGGCACGGCGGAACCCGCAGGTTCTGATGCGCCATAGTGTTACGACGCGATCGCGCGCGTCGCCGGCCGGCGCCTGTGTGCCTACCAGCCGATCCCGGCCTTGGCCAGTACCCCGTTGTCGGCGCCGCCGGCCATCGTGTTCTCGCGCCGTTGCGCGTCGAAGCCCAGCTCGATCTGGAGACCGCCTTGGTCGAGCACGCCGAGGGCGTAGCCCACGCGGTAGTCGCGTCCGTAGCCGGACGAGCCGAACCCGACCCGCGGCGTCCCGACGAAACGGACGCCCACCGGCAGCCCGTAGCCCACCTCGGCGTTGACCTGCCCGCCGGCGCCGTACATCCGGTGGGACCCGGCGCCATACGCCATCTGGCTGCCCCAGAGCGCCTCGGCCCCGCCCGAAGCAGAGCGGCTCCACGACGGAGAGACCTTCGCGGTCAGCCCCAGCGGGCTCGACGGCGACGGGTCCCAGCCGAACGACAGCGACATCCCCCGGTCCTTGAAGCCCTCGGCCTGGTGCACCAGCAGCGTGCGCACGCGCACGTCCAGCGACAGCCCGGTCGCCGTGTCCGTGAACACGAGCCCGCCGCCTATGTCCATGCCGGCGCCGGTCTCGGCGTCGCCGCCGTCCTGCACAGACCGACCTCGACGCTCGGCGTCAGCGACAGCCGGGTACCGAGGGGGAAGCCCCGCGATCCCTCCAGCGCGGTCCGCAGCCGCGTCAACCCGGTCTCCGATGCGTTCAGCCGGCCGCCCGGGCTGTCGAGCAGGTCCGATGACGCGCCGACCCACAGCGCGTCGGCCTTGAACGCCAGCGCAAAGCCTCCGGTCGCCCGCGAGCCGACGAGCTCGCCACGCGTCCCGACGGCCGACATCGCCATCGACACGCCCGTCTCGAGCGCGCCCTGCCCGTCCGGGGTCAGGCTCAATGCGCCCGTGCCGTAGCCGGTCACGCCCCACACCGAGACGCGGTCGTTGACCTGGGACCGGAGCCACGGGTAGATGCCGGTCATCGACGTCGTCATCTGCCCGGCGCTCTGCCCGCCGTAGCCGCCCAGCCCAACGGTGCGGCCCACCGAAAGGCCGACCGTGAGCGGACCACGAGCGTAGTCGGCTCCGAGCATCGTCGTGCGTACGTCGCCGTTCAGCGACAGCGCGTCCTCCATGCCGCTGAAGTACGAGCGCGAGCTGCGGCTCCAGACCGAGAGGACACCGCCGCGCTGCTCGCGGTTCAGCTCGAACTCGGAGCTCGCGAACGGGTCGCCGCCGGTCAGCATCGAGCCGAACACCCCGCCGCGGTGCATGTGGCCTGCCGGCCCGTGGCCGGTTGCGCTCCCGCCGCCCATCGGCGGCTGCGGGACCGCCATGCCCGTCATGCCCGGTGCGCCGTGGCCCGACAGGTGCGCGCCCATCGGGACCGCACCCATCGCGCTCGCGCCGCTCATCGGCTGGTACGAGCCCGTCATGGCCGCCATCCCCGGCGCACCCGACGCACCCAGCGCACCCGGCATACCGGGGATGCTCCCGCCGGCCGCCCCGAGGCCCGGGCCGGCCCCGTGCGATTTCCGCTTCTACGCCCGCGCCTGTAATGTGTTGATTCTTCGGCCTTTCTTGGTCTCTCACGGGACCGGCTCCACGTTCCGTCCCGCATAACAATTGCGTAGCTCCTCGGTGCCGCGCCACTGGACGGTCGCCGGCGACCCGCTCGAGCGCGTCGACGAGCGAGCACCAATGGAACCGCGGCTCGCCGCGGCGGGCGGCGACCCGCGCAAGCCGCACGCGAGCGCCCCGCAGCCAGGCGGCACTTGGTGGGAGGGCGCGTTCATGTCGCGCTGCTGCGGCTACGTGGAGCCGCCGGGGCGGGCGAGTTGTACGACGCTATGCGGGCGCCGGAGCCGAACGAGAGGCAGCAGCACCTCCCGCAGGCATAGGTGATCGAAGCGACCGAGCGGCACTGGCTGCTTGCCTGGACCGAGCGGGCCTACAGTCTGGCGGATGCTCGCGCCGGCGGTCGCGAACAGCGGCGTCGCCTGCTGGGAGCGCATCCGCAACCTCAACACGGTCGCGAAACGGCCGGAGCCTCCGCCGCGCAACTCTCTGGCGGTGCCGTGCCGGTGATCGCGGCAGCAGCTCCTCGATGTCCGCCGCTGGAACACCGATCACGGCCGCGGCGCGGGCCAGGACGCAACGGGCAGCCAGCGCGACGCGCTCGCAGGTGGCTACCTCGACCTCATCGTCCAGACCGCAATAGTCCTTGTAGCCGTCGAGCTCGGCCGCCAGGGCCGCATCGACACACGGATCGACGCCGAGACGCTCGACCTCGAGCCGCAACACGGCAATGGTCCGCTGCGAATGGTGACACCCGCCGGCCGCGATCGCGGCGGCCTTGAGGCCAACCCGGACGATCCGCGCGGACTCCTCGCACACGATGCAGCGGCGACGCGTCGGATCCTCGGTCAGCCACAGCCAACTGGCGGCCGCCTCAACCCAGGCCCGGGCGTCGCGGAGACGCTCGGCGGCGGAAACCTGCCCGCGCCGCGGGCCGGCGACCCGCTCGCCCGGCGGGCGCACATCGTGCAGCGTGACGCCATCGTCGAGAGCCGCGTACAGGATGTCGTACGGCTTGTACGCACGCGCGGCCAGGTCCGCCTCGGTCGCCACCAGCAGCTGCAGGGTGCAGGTCTCGTCGCGAACACTCTTCTCCGCGAGTCGCTCGACTCGGCGTGGGTCGTCGGTCTCGAGCACGAGCAGCAGATCGATGTCGCTGTCCGGCGTCATCTCGCCGCGGGCACCGGAGCCGTAGAGAACGATCCGCCCCGGAGCGACGGCCTCGACCAGCGCGGCCGTCACCCGCTCGAGAACGTCCGGCCGCGGGCGGCCGTCGGGACCGGCGCCGGCCCACTCCAGCGCTTCTGGGTCGGCGTCTGGCATATCGGAATGTTCGCATGAAGCCCCGCGTGCGCGGGGTAGCCGCCTGCAACTGCTTGATGAAGCCGTTGATCCGGGGTCGACCCGGGCGGTTGCGGGGCCTTGACCGTGCTGCCCTGCGGCTGCGGGATCGACCCCGCGGTTTCGGGCCACGCAGTGGGAGAGTGCGGAATCGCCTACCATCCACGCCATGAGAGTCGAGCACCAGATCAGCACCGCAGCCGACGAGGTCGGCACCGCCACCAATCCATCCCCACGGACAGCAGACCTCCCCGATCCCGACGACAGACCGGCGAACGACACGATGGTGAACCAGATCGTCGCGGGGATCCGCGACGGATGGACCGACCGCGAGCTCTACAAGCTGACCATGTCGGGCATCGCCCGACACTTCCGGCACGCCGGCGAGGAAACGAGACGACAGATGCTCGCCACGCGGCCGGTGCTGACCGCAACGGCGTGGGACGCGCTGATCGCCGCCGTGGTCGAGCACGTCGCCGCACTGCACGGCTATCAGCCCCCGGAGTGGGTAAGCGAACCGGAACGATTCTGGATACCGCCGCGGCCAATCGCGATGTACCGCAAGCTCGACACCAATAGCGTGATGGAGCGGATCGGGAAGGCGCCGGCTGCATTCCTCCGCCACGGGATCATCGCAGACCCGCGGGACCTCGATGAGCGGGGCGGCGAACTGATCAACTGGAGCCAGGGACCATGACGGCACGGACCGCCGAGGCGCTGCGACAGCTGGAGAGCCTGATGCGGCGCAACCGGCGTCGCGCGCACATCCTGGTAGTCGACCAGGAGACGACAATCAGCTTCGCAACGGGCGCCGAGAGGAACGGCGAGAACACCACCGACCTGGGACCCGAGCCGGTGGCAGAGGCCTGGGAACAAATCCGGGCGGCCGGGGGCCGGCCGCCGACGCCAGCCGAACTCGGCGCAAAGGGCAACGGAGAAATCGCCGGGGTGACATGGAACAGCCCGCACCTGCTGGTGACCGGCACCAGCGCCGCTCACGCCCTGGCGATGGCGGCACGCCAGTCACGGCAACACAGAGGGGCGGTCATGCGGCACCTGGCAAGCCTCGCAGGCTGCGCAGACGGCAGCGCCGTAAGCGAACTGCAAGCCGTGCTGTTCGGAGAGCCGCTGAGCGACGAGACGATCGACGAACTCGACAGGGCCCTCGCCAATGGATGAAATCGACTGGAGCAGCGAAAGGCGAGGACTGCTCGACCGCCAGCGGTGCTACGAGCTGCTCGACAAGCTGAACGAGAGGATGCCGCCGGTGCCGACGCCGGCGGACATCTACGTGATCGGCGGGGCCGCGATGGCCCTCGAGTACGACCCGGCCCGGCAGACCGAAGACATCGACGCCGTGATACGGCGCTACGAGAGCGAGGTGCTCGCCGCCGCCGAGGCGATCGCCGCGGAAAACCCCGACCTCGGGCCGGGCTGGCTGAACCAGACGGCGAACGCGCACAACAACCTGCCGACGGCAGCAGACCCCGACGAGCGGACGTCGTACGAGGGGTCCCGCATCCGCGTCAAGAGCGCCGGAGCCGAATGGCTGCTGGCCATGAAGATCGAAGCTGGCCGCGAGAAGGACGCCGGCGACATCGCACGCCTGCTCAAGGAAACCGGAACGAAGACGATCGAGGAGGTCGTGGCCATCCACCAGCGGGCGTTCCCGGGACATCGGCTAGGAGAAGAGCGGCGCAAGAACGTCAAGGCGCTGCTGACCGAGCCGGCGCGCGCGGCCGCCGAACGCGGCAAACTCGAAGCAGGCCGGCGGGCGCCAGAGCCGACGCCACCGGAACGACAAGGACCGGAACGGTGATCACCGAGGCTGTGCGCAAGACGCTGGAGCAGATCGAGCACGCGCTCGAGCGCGACGCCCTGGAGGCATGCGTCTTTCTGCTGCCCAGCGGAGCCGTCATCGCCTTCGCCCTGACCACGATGCGCGGGCACAACTGCCGGTACAACATCGGCGAGCGCCCGGTGCGCAACCACCTGCGCACGGCGTTGCGCGACGAGACGGCCGACGCGGCCACCTGGTTCGGTGGTCTGCGGGGCGCCGAACCACCCGGCGTCCCCAAGCCCGCGACCGTCTGGCATCGGCCGCACCTGGTCGTCACCGAGGTGATGAGCCCGGAACGCCTCGTGACCGTCTTCGAGCACCCCGAGTGGATACGGTCGGAGGTCCTGGCCGAAATCGCCGACGAGATCGGCGTCGAAACCGGCGACGACCTCGAGGGCCTGTTCCAACGAGCAGCACGGCGGCAGCTCGGAAGCCGGGCCATCGAGCACTTCCGAAACGTCACCCGGCCGACACGCTACGCCGCGCGGCGGCCGCCCGAAGAAGAGACGCCGCGCCAAGCGCCGTCAAGTATCGGAAGGGCAGACCCTCCCGATAAGGTCGGCGCTCCACAGCCTGCGAATCGACCAGCGAGGCCGGCCGAACTACTCGAAAAACAACACGGTTCCCCGGCCAAGCGACGGTTGCCCCGACCAACAGCCTTGCGCCGATGAGAAAACAGGCCACACGAACAGGGACCGCCAGCGGATGCGCGGGAAGGAAGCGAGTGCAACGCCACGAAGTGAGGCACGTCAGCGGCAACAAGCCACCCGGCAGAATCCGGTGCGGGCAGATAGCGTTATTGTACGGCCGGCCCGCGCGGTGGCGACCCGAGTCCGGCCAGCCGATCGACCAAGCTGGGAACTAGTCTGCCCCGCGAGCGCACGGATCGACCTGAAGACCAAATCAGGAAGTAGAAACCGCCCATCCGAGCCCCGCCGCACCGGGGATCTACCGATCCTGATTCGATGCCAGTTCGGACTGACGCCAGCCGCCCCGCGCGCGCGGGGATCGACCGGACGCTCCAAGACCCGCTGGGGCAGGTCCCCATCCGCCCACTCACGCGGGATGCTCTGGTCCGTCGCAGGCTCGCGCACGACGGCGCCAACCTCGCCCCGCGCCCGCGAGGCCGCCTCGCCTTCGGGACAGCGGCCGCGCGAGGCGAATCGTCCGCCTCGGGCAGGACTGCCTGCAGTCTCAGCGGCCTTGTACCCCGTGTTCTCGACCGCGAGGTCGCGCCTAGCGAGCAGCCTGGCGGATCGGACGGCCGGGTCGGACGACGACTGTGTGCCGCTTTCGGGCCTTCGAATCGGAAGGCGGCCCTGGCGAGCTCGCGGATCTCTCAGCGCTCGCACGGGTGCATGTCGGTCACGTGTTCGCTCGGACGTTCGGTCGCCGTCATCGTTCCGTCGTGACGCTGCCTCCCGCAGCCCGGCCCGGTGCCTCGCGCGCTTGTCTCGATGTCGATCTCAACCGCCCCGTCGGTGAACCGCGCCTCCGCGCGGCTGAGGTCGTGGATGCCGCATTGCGGCGTCTCCGGCGCGCGCCCCGGCGTGAATGCCATGTCCCTGACGACCCCGTCGTCGCCTATTCGGCCCTCGATGCCGTACCACGCGAACCGCACCAGATCGTCGACCTGCTCGACGACATCGCAGTGGTAGACCTCCCGCGTCTGCCACGGGATCGCCTTCCCCGCCAGGTAGTTGCGCTCCCTGATGTACCCGTCGTACATCCCGTGGACTTCCGGGTAGGCCGGTCCGGTGACCGGCGGTCGCACCGGGACCGGCATCTGCGAGGTCGGCCCGACCGGCGTGGACGGCCCGTCGCCGCATGCCCCGGCCGCTATCGCCAGGATCGCCGCCGCGAAATTCCGCTTCGTCATTTTGCACGCCTCGGGCCAGGCAGCGCTCGAGCGCCGTTCGTTTCACTTGCTGCTACCGGACGAGAGCCGCCTCCCGCATCCTCAGCAGCTCGCTGCCGGTCTCGTTGTACTCCGCGAGCGCGGCCTCCAGTTCGGCGAGCGACGCGTCGGTCGCCTCCTCGCGTTCGCTTCGCGCCCCCTCGTAGTCCTCGAAGTTGCGCGCGAGCACGCCGCCGTCGGCCCGCAACACTATCGTCGGATCGAGCACCAGCAGGAGTCCCTCGAAGCGTTCCAGCAGGGTGTCGGCCGCCTCCAGCGCCTGCGCGATGCGGTCCGGATCGGATACCGCCAGCCTCCGCCGAACGTTGACGGCGTCGGCTCTCGCTACGTCCGGGTCCACTGTCCTCGCCATGTTGGAGACGTCGTTGATCAACCGACTGATCTCTGCGAAGGCCATTGCGCACCGCCGTGCCGCGGCCCGCTGCCGCTGGAACAGGTTCCGCGCGATCAAGGTGTCCTCTGGCGACAGCGCGACCTCCCCGCGCATGCCCCACCACACCGGTTCGGTTCCCGGCACCTGTCGACACACCTCGTGTTCCATCTGGCGTTCGCGGATGCCCTGGGCCTCGGCGATGAGGTCCTCGTTCAGGACCTCGTGGCGCTCGATCACCGCATCGATCACCGCGTTGGCGTCGTCCATCGGCGACCCGCAAGCCGCCACGATCAGCACGGCCGCAATCCATCGTCCGCTCCTCATGTCTTGTCCTCCTTTCGCGGTTCATCCCGACCGCCACCGCTGCGAACTCGGCGGCGCGTGCCGGCGGCCATCACGTATCCACTTGGATGACACCCCACGCCGGCGCAGGTCCAAAACGCGCGGCCGAGACGAGTTGAACTGAGAACCAGCATCACTGGTGTCGCCAATGCTCAACCGTCTCCTTCAGGTGCCACGAGCCCCGGGGGCGTCTGCACGCCATTCTTCGCCGCCGTCGATGCGGCGCCACAGGCCCGGCTCGAGTTCGGTCCACACGGCACCTTCGTCGTATGACCAGTCGGCGTACTCGCCGGACCGGATCTCGCCTTGCGGCGAGACGTGGCACTACAGCCGGCCGCCACGCCCGTACGCGATCTCGTCGACCACGACGATGAGGCTTGTGTCGTCGTCCGCAGCGATCGGCGGGCCGTACCCGACCGTCCATCGGTTCCAGCATCTCGGCCCCGAACCGATCGGCGGACTCGACGTCGGAGCTACAGTCCGGTTCGCGAACGAGGCTTCCGAGCCCACCTCCTCCCTTGATGAACTGCATCTGGCGGTTTCGGCCAAGTAGCCGGGTCGGTGCCGGTTCGACACCGGCGCGGCTAGCATCGGCGCTGGACCTTGAGCGCTCCGGACGGCACCACCGAGAGTCCGTTCGGCGGGTGCTCTCGTTCGCGCGGGGCGGGCGCGTCGGTGCGTCGGTGGTCTTCCGGGCTCCCGTTCGTTCCGTTCCGATCGGATGGGCGGTTGCCCGAGCCGCCGTCCTGCGACGGTTGTTGACATCGGGAGGCCGGGAGCGCTGCCAGGCTTGGGCACGGTGCGCCCTTGAGAAGCGGCCGAAACTGCTGCCGCGGTGCCGGCGTCGACACCTGCGATGGCCCTGCGCCTACTGGACACCACCCTGGTCTTTGCCCGCGGCGTGGAGAAAGCCTGCGGCATGAGAGCTTGTTGGGACGGACCTCGTTCGACCCGCCGGTCAAGTGCCCCTGGGAGCCCCTGTTCAAGCTCCGCGCGGCGCTGTTCGATCGTTCCCGCGAGGCGCTCGGCGGCGGTGACTTGCTTGAGCACGAGTACTCTTGCCCCAACGAGGACCACTCAGTTCTCCTCTTCGCTCGGCTCGGGATCGGCAGCCGCAGGTGGACGCATCGCCTCCAGCGCCTGAATCCCTTTCCCGATCCCCTGGCAGAGGAACCCCAGGGCGGCGTGGTAGACCACGACATAGGCTGATACAAGGAGGCCGCCGAGCGTGATGCCGGCCCCCCGAGATCCGATCCCGAAGAACCCCGCTCTGGGGATCGACATACTCCACAGCGCGTAGAGACCGGCGACGATGCCCACGTAAACGAGGGTCTTGCCGGTGAGAATCAGTGCCTTGTCGACCGGTGTCGACTCGATCCACCGGATGACGGGCATGTTCCGCAGTTCGGACATCTCATGGTCTCCCTTCTTCCGCGCACGGCCTCGCTACTGCAGCGTGAAGTTGACGGTGACGCTCATGACCACCGGCACCGGCACGTTGTTCAGCAATGTGGGCGTGTACCGCCACTGCCGCACCGCGGCGATCGCCGCATCGTCGAGCAGGGGCACCGAGCGGATCACTCTCACCGTCTCGACTTCTCCCGTGGTTCCGATGACTGCCTCGAGAATCACCACGCCCTGTGCCCGCATCTGTCGCGCCGCCGCCGGATAGACCGGAGGCACGTGGCGTACCTTGGTCGGCGCCGTCACGTTGCCGCCCACGCGGACGGGCTCCTGCGGAACCTGCGGCTGGGTAGCAGTCGCCGAGAGTGCTGGTGCGAGCGAATCCGCTCCGTCGGCACTCGAATCTTCCGGTACCGGCGCCGTCGGCGGGGCGGTAGTGCTTCTGCCCGGTTCCGGGCCATCCGCAGTCGCCGCTGTCCGGTCGGCATCGCCGGCGGGAGAAGGTTGCGTGCCTTCCCGGTCCGTCGATGGCTCCGGAGGCCGGTTCTCTGATCTCGATGGTGGTTCGCCACTCTCCGGCTGGACTCCATTCGAGATGTCGCCGGAATCGCGCGACGACTCTCGTGGAGCCCCGGTTGCGCCGGTTGGCTCACTGGGTACCGACACAAGGCTGTACACGACCACCGCTACGACTACGGCAAGGCTGATCAGAACGAGGGTCGCGCTGCCGCGGCCCAGGGGCTCAGCGTCCGGCTTTCCATCCTGCGCCGACGTATCCGGACGGCGGTCCGTCAAGGCAGGCAAGATGTTTGTACAGAACTTCCACGCCGCAACTGCCGGAAGAAGCATGCAGGTCAGGTAGGACTTCACCAGATACCACAGGCACCCCTCCGCCTGCTGGACTTGCGGTCCGCGCAGCGCCCGGTCGTTGAACTTCCATTGCGGCTCCATTGAGGAGACCACGTAGACCGGTGTCGACGCCAGCATCAAGTACCCCCACAGATCGAATGGAAGAGGAGCCATCCCATCCGCGGACCCGTCTGGAAGGCCGAAGAGAATCTGGGGAACGATGAGACCCCCGATTGCCGCCAACGCGTTTCCATCCCATTTCCTTCGCGTCGCAATTCTGATGTTCTCGTCCAGCGTTGCGATCTCCTGAGAAAGCCCCTCGTCACGGCGGCCAAGAGCTTCCGCACATTCGCGCGCGCGAACCAGGCATTGCCTGGCCTCGGCGACGTGCTCGGCGGCCGTCGCGTAAACCACTTGGTCGCGTGTCGTCCATGTCTCGGTTCCGCCCCTGGCGAAGGCCGTGCCCAGCATTGCCTTGTACTGGTCGTTGCCCGGCTCTTCGTTCTCGCACAAGTAGAGGAAATCGACGGCATCGATGTAGTTCCTGCCGGCTATCAGGAGCTCCGCCAATCTGCTCCGGAACCTGGAGTAGTCTGGATGGTCGCCGGTGAGACGCTTGGCAACCGCGAGAGCCTCGTCAGTCCGTCCTTGCGTCAGCAATGCCCAGCCGCTCTCGAGCAAGGCTGTCGCCTCGTCGAACCGGTGAGCGGGCCCGGCTCCGCCGCCGGCCTCTTGCCGCGCCTCGGCTTCTTCCAGCGCGCGGTCGTACTCCGCCTTGGTTCTCGTGTTCCTGAAGATCGACTTGCAGAGCCCGGTCAACTCCTTCCTGGCGGTCGACCTGGCGTCCCTCAGACCCTTGTTCTGTATCCTGTCGAATTCCTTTTGCGCCGCCGCGCTCAGCTCCGCCGGCCCAGAGCTCCGATCGAGCTTCAGAAAGTCATAGAGATCCACGCAGTCGACAATTGCGAGCAGTTGGTTCAGCTTTGGCGGCAGCATCTGTTGCACCTCGAGCGCAAGTTCAGACAGCCCTGGGTCCCGGCCGGTTGACTCATGTCACCGTGATGGCCGTGCTCCGGGCCTTCTTCTTCTCGATCTCGTCCGCCGTCAGGATCGCGGCGGTCTCGATCCGGATGTCGACCTCCCCTCCGGTCGTCAAGTCCGTCGCGTGCACCGAGAGGAGCCCGTCTTCCGACAGAGCGAAACGGAACTCGAGCGGGGACCCCTTGGGCAGAGGCCGGGAGAATCGCAGCTCCGCGTTGCCGATCTCCGCGGACGCGTCGAGGTCGACGTAGCCGGTCTGGCGCACGATGTTCTCCATGAGACGCACGTTGACGCTGGTCTGGCCCTCGGCTACCGTGCTGAACTTCTCCGTGACGTCGGCCGGGACTTTCGCGTCCACGACGATCAGGTTGGCGACGTGCTCCCTGCCGGCCGCGTCCACCGCTACGACGCCGAAGCTCTTCGAGGTGACGTTCTGGATCGTCTTGCGGGTCAGGCTCTGCATCTGCGTGAGTTGCAGCCCCTGGTCGAGTGCGACGCTCGCCTCGGCGCGTTGCCGCACCGCGTCGGGAATCGCGTCAGCGGTCTCGCCCGAGGTGTCCCTGCCGGTCTGCTCCGCCACTTTCTTCATCACTTCGTCGTCGAGGTAGCACTTGTAGCCGAACACCGCCGCCCCCTTGGCCACGGCCTGGTTGGGGTCGAGCAGGCCGATGTCGGTGATGGAGGGAAACTCCTTCTCCAGGCGTTCCTGGACCTGCGGCATGTAGGTCGAGCCGCCCACCAGCAGTATCTTGTCGACCCTGTGCCGGCCCTTCGCTTTCGCCTTGTCGAGGACGTTCCTCGTGAGCATGATGGTGTTCTCGAGGCGGGCGTTCGTAATCGTGTCGAAGTCCTCGCGGGTCATCTCTATTCGTGAACGATCCGTGCCGTACGTCACCCGGATCGAGTGTTTCGTCTTGGAGCTCAGTGATCGCTTGGCTGTTTCCGCGAGGTAGAGCAGCTCTTGCCACGTCTCGTCCGAGTCCATCAGCTCGCCCGACTTCGTGCCGTGCTCTTCCGAGAACTTCTCGGCAAGCCAGGTGGCGACGTCCTCGTCCCAGTTGGCGCCGCCCAGGTTGTGGTCGCCGTCGACGCAGATCACCTCGATGTTGCCCGCGTTGACTTCGATGACGGTGACGTCGAACGTGCCGCCGCCGAGGTCGTACACGAGCACCGTCTGGTCGCGGGAGGTGTCCTCGGCCATGCCGTAGAAGATGGCGGCGGCCGTCGGTTCGGGTATCACGTACCGCACGTTCAGGCCGGCGAGCTCGCCGGCCTGGCGAGTGGCCTCCTTCTGCGAGAAGCCGAAGTAGGCGGGGCAGGTGATGACGACGTCCTTGATCGGTTCCTCCTGCCGGGTGTAGTCCTGCGCGTCCTTGACCAGCTTCCGCAGAATGTGCGCCGAGACCTCCTGCGGCGACAGCGGGGAGTCGGCGACTCCGGAGAACCGCACGTCCGGCTGTGTGTCCAGCGAAGGCTGGCCTGTTCAGCGGGAGACAGTCCCGCCGGGGCAACAATCAGGAACCCCGTAGCTTGGATAGCAGGGAGGAGGGAAACCGAATTTCTGAAGCCTATCGACAAAGTCTCCCTTGGGGAGACCGCGAGTCATCGGGCCGCAATGCAAATGAACGCGCAAGTGGCCTCGAGAGTGCGTATTCCGAAGGCCGAGCCCTCAACCGGACGGCGAAGGCAGCATGGGTGGTCGAAGCCTGATTGAGACGGCCGACCCACTTCGGCGGGGTGGCAGCGGCGGCACGATGACAAGGACGGGCCGAGCAACTGGAGAAGCCCTCCTCGCCCCGGCGCGAAATCGTCGGAGCAAGGTAGGTTCTATAACCGGCGACACCGGGAAGTGAACCGAAGGCGAGAGGGTGGCGGAGGGGCGTGTAGTAGCGCGGAAGCGGGGCAATGCCCGCGGAGCGAAGGCGCCCTGCTGTTGACGATTCTCCGACAACACGGGAGGCAAGGACGGGATGACAAAGACGTCCATCGGTTTGCAGGACCTGAGAAGGAGAATATATCGCAAGGCGAAGGCTGACCCGGACTGGCGCTTCTGGGGGCTGTACGTCCATGTGTGCAAACCGGAGACACTCCGGGAGGCTTACGAGATGGCGCGACGCAACGGCGGTGCCGCGGGCATTGACGGTGTGACGTTCGCGGCAATCGAGGATGCCGGCCTGGAGACGTTCCTGGCGGGCATCCGTGACGAACTGGTTTCCCGGACCTACCGGCCCTCGGGGAACCGGCAAGTGGAGATACCAAAGGATGAGGGCAAGGTCCGCATCCTCGGAATTCCCACCATCCGGGACCGCGTGGTACAGGGGGCGCTGAAGCTGATACTGGAGCCTGTCTTCGAGGCCGACTTTCAGGAAGGTTCATATGGGTACCGGCCCCAACGCACGGCCCATCAGGCGGTGCACCGGGTGACGACCGCAGTCGTCAAGAACAAGACCACGGTGATAGACGTGGATTTGGCGTCGTACTTCGACACGGTTCGACACGACATCCTGCTTGGAAAAGTGGCGGCCCGCGTGAATGACGACGAGGTTCTTCGACTGCTGAAGCTCATCCTCAAGGCCGGCGGCAAGCGGGGCGTTCCCCAGGGTGGGGTAATTTCACCGTTGCTTAGTAATCTCTATCTCAACGAGGTAGACAAGATGCTGGAGCGGGCGAAAGAGGTCACCCGACAGGGACGCTACTACTACATCGAGTATGCTCGCTTCGCCGATGATCTGGTGATCCTGGTTGACGGTTACCGCCGGTGGCGGTGGCTCGAAAAGGCCGTATACACGCGGCTTCTGGAAGAATTGGCCAAACTCGATGTGGAACTCAATCGTGACAAGACGCGCCGCGTGAATCTCGCGGATGGCGGCAGCTTCACCTTCCTCGGGTTCGACATTCGCCGCACCAGAACGCGGCGAGGCAAGTGGGGAGTTGCATGTGTGCCCAAAACCAAGGCGCGCACCAACCTCCTCGGTCGGCTCAAGGAGGTGTTTCGCCGGCACCGCTCGCAACCGGTTGAGAGGGTCGTTCGGCTCATCAACCCCATCCTGCGCGGTTGGACGAACTACTTCCGCATAGGACAGTCGAGCCGCTGCTTCGGTTACGTGAAGGACTGGGTCGAGAAGAAGGTGAGGCGACACTTGATGCACCAGCGCGGTCGCCCGGGTTTCGGCTGGCAGAGGTGGAGTAGGCGGTGGCTGTATGCGCGGCTCGGGCTGTTCTCACAGTACCAGGTCGTCTACCGGCCGAAAGCACTCCCGGCCTGAACGGCCGCATAACCCTTGCGACGAAGGCAACAGGAAAGCCCAGTGCCGGAAATCGGCACGCTGGGTTGTGTGTCCAGCGAAGGCTGGTCTGTTCAGCGGGAGACAGTCCCGCCGGGGTAAGAGTCAGGAGCCCCGTAGCTTGGATAGCAGGGAGGAGGGAAACCGAATTTCTGAAGCCTATCGACAAGGTCTCCCTTGGGGAGATTGCGAGTCATCGGGCCGTAACGCAAGTGAACGCACAGGTGGCCTCGACAGTGTATTCCGAAGGCCGAGCCCGCAACCCGGGGGCGAAGGCAGCATGGGCAGCCGAAAACTGATTGAGACGGCGGACCCACTTCGGCGGGGTGATAGCGGCAGCACGATGACAAGGACGGGCCGAGCAACTGGAGAAGCCCTCCTCGCCCCGGTGCGAAATCACCGGAGCAAGGTAGGCCCTATAACCGGCAACACCGGGAAGTGGGCCGAAGGCGAGAGGGTGGCGGATGGGCGAGTAGTAGCGTGGAGGCGGGGTAATGCCCGTGGAGCGAAGGCGCCCTGCTGTTGGCGGGTCTCCGACAACACGGAAGGCAAGGACGGGATGATAAAGACGTCCAGCGGTGCAAGACCTGAGAAGGAGACTTTATCTCGAGGGGAAGGCTGCTCCAGGCGACTGGGGTTCAGCCGGAAGAGGTGGAGTAGGCGGGGCGACCTGTCGAAAGCGCTCCCGGCTCGAACGGTCACATAAACCTTGGGACGAAGCCAACAGGAAAGCCCAGTGCCGTAAAGCGGCATGCTGGGTTTGACGAGGCGGGAGCTGGAGACGTGCCCACGGGAGCCGGACTGCGGCCCGGCGCGAAAGCGCCGGAGCATCCACCGGCCCCTACCGGCGGCGCGCCAGCTCCCGACCCTACTGACGAGGCGGGAGCTGGAAACGTGTCCACGGGAGCCGGACTGCGGCCCGGAGCGAAAGCGACGGAGCATCCACCGGCCCCCTACCGGCGGCGCGCCAGCTCTCGACCCTACCGCCCATGCTTCTGTTGACCAGGGAGATGACCCGCTCCGGACTCGTCTTCAGCTCCTCCTTGGCCGTCTTGCCGACGACGACGTTGTGGGAATCCTCGAAATAGACCACCGAAGGCGTGGTGAGGTCGCCGTCGCTGTTGGGGACGACCTCCGTCTTGCCCACGTCGTTGACGTACGCGATGCAGGAATACGTGGTGCCCAGGTCGATTCCGAAGATGCGGTTCTTCTGGTCGTTGCTCGCCATCCGTCGTCTCCTCCGGTTCGATATCCGATGAGTAGCGGCCGCGCCGCCGATCAGGAGTCGGGCGACGGCGGGTCGAATCTGTAGGCGGTCACGCGGGCCTTGACGAGAATCCTGCCGTCGTGTTCGAAGCCCGGGCCGAGGCACGCGGCAACGGTGCCGGAGCGGTCTTCTTCGGTCGTCGGCATGGCTCTTCCCACCACTGTCTGGCGCACCGGGTCGAACGGGTCCGAGACTCCGGCGCGGTAGGCGGCGACGCCGTTCTCACCGAGCACCTCCTCGACGTCCTCCTGCAGGCTCTCGAGGAGTTGACAGAACTTGGCCGGCGACGTCGCGTCGGCAGGCGCGTCGCGGACTGCCGCGAGGAGCTTGCCGATCTCGGCGTGGTGGCGGATCATGCCGAAGATGAACGGACGGGCCGCCTGTGCAACGAGCCCGCTGCGGTGCCCCTGCAGTTCCGAGTAGAGCCGGTCCACGGTCTGCTGCTTCGCGGCGTCGTACTTCAGCTTCTCCTCGAACGCCGCGAGGATTCGGTCGACAGCGTCGTCGATTCTGGATGCAATATCGGCGTGCGCGGGCGACGCTTCGGAGCGCTCGTCGCCCTCGGTCGCGTCGTGTTCTGCCTCGTGGTGGTCGTCAGCCATATCAGCGTGAACTCCTCGACGGGCTGCGCGACGTGGCGGCTCGACGGGCTGCGGCATGCCGTGCCGGGATGTGACCATCGCGGAGCACACCATCGGGCGACGCAGCGGCTCGACACTCGCAGCGTGATGACGTTGCTCCGAGGAAGGAACGGAACCGGTGCGGACACTGGCTCGCGCCCTCGACCGCGCCGGTCATCAGAGGCAACGAGAAAGGCGGCACGTGTTGCGGAGACGCGGATGGCGGGAGCACCGCTACAGCGAGGGCGCGGTCGCGAGGGCGGCTCCGAGTCGACGAGTTGGCGGCCAGCAGGCGATCAACCCGGCGAGCAGAGTACGCGATACGCGGGACGGCCGGGCTCGACAGGGCGGCGTCCATGGCTCCGTCTCCCTCGGGAGTACCCGGCGTGCCCCGAAGATGGGGTCGCCGGGCCGGTTTGCCACAACACGCCTCACGTCCGAGTGCAGGGTCCCACCGTTTCCCCGCCGAGCGGCGGGTCTTGTATCGGGTGGACGACCCGACGTCAGACGGACGTGAGTCAGCGTCGATCCGCGACCGCGTGTTGTGGCGCTGCCAGTATACACCCGAGGCGGAGTCGCCCGGGCCCGTACAGCTACGTCGTCAGGAATGACGGCCGGCCATCGAACGGTCGGGATCACCGGTCCCAAGCGTCCCTCGTCTGCGGTATCCCTCGGACGCCCAGCTCGCCGGCCCATCGGCCACCGAGATACCCACCGCACCGGAGCGAACCGCGGCTGGCGGCGCTCGCCGTTTTGTGCCGCCGCGCCGCACGCTGGCGCCGTACGGCGCCTCGCACAGTGACCGCAACGCCGTGCAGCCGCGTGACCAGGGCCTTCGGCACGCAGAGCGGCGTCGGGCGGGTGTCCCCCGTGTCCACGAGCCCCTTGGTCACTACTTGCGGATGACGTCGCGACGTATCCCACGCAATTGCCCCACAAGTCGGGGCGCGAGTCAGCGCGTCCTCGAGGTTGGCCGCTGTTCCAGTCGGTTGCGGTGATCGCGTCGGTGCTCCCGCCGTCGAGGAGGATCCCCGTGCCCCTCGCGGAGTCCTGCTCGGACCTGGTGCGGCGCCCCCGTCATTTGCCTCGGCGACCTCACCGTCGGAATCCTTATCGGAGCCGGCGCTGAAGGATCTCGGTTCGCACGCCGGCGATCTCCATCGAGAGCCGCGTGTCGAGACCAGCTATTCGGCTCGCCCCTCGGCGAGGCCGGCCTTGAACCGGTCGGAGGTGACGTGGGCGCCGTGCTCGGGTACGACGCGTCCAGACTGATCCGGCGTCACGGTTCTGCGGCGTCTCGACGCGCCACCAGCGGGCGACGCCGCGCTCGTCGTCCGAGTACACGCGGAACTGGTCGGGAGCCGCCGCACCGACGACATGGTAGTCGACCCCGCGGACGGTAACCTCGGTCTCGGGATTCAGGGTCGTGAAGGCGTTGACGATCTCCACCCGGGTGCTGTTGGCGTCGTACAGCGTGTCGCCGATGCGGGCCTGCGTCAGGCGGAGCGGTCGTGGTCTCGCAGCGGTTTCCGAGCTCACGCCGCGGACACTAGCACGTTGGCCGCAGAAGATCCGAGCCCCGTAACGATGGGGAACGGCGCCGCTCAGAGCTTCAAAGTCGACCTGGGACCCTGCTCAACGCGGGGCAGGGGGCCCACGAGCAGAGCGCGCGGTGGGGCCGTCGGCGCACG
The DNA here is from genome assembly GCA_011523485.1 of Acidobacteriota bacterium. Next base: position 134 of record WTGR01000184.1, on the reverse strand, counting down.
GCCGTCGAGTCAGGGCCACTTCGAGGCGAAGACGCGACGGCCGGCGAGTCGATTCCGTTGCGGAGCCGCGTGAACGGCCCGAGCGGAGCTTCGCGGCCGTGAGCGCATCCAGCCTGCTGGGGTGTCACGGGCTC
>WTGR01000577.1 GCA_011523485.1 Acidobacteriota bacterium | reverse complement strand
ATCGAGGCGGAGCCGGAACGGCTGCGCGAGGTGACCGGCATCGGCAAGGTGCGGGCGAAGCGGATCACCGACGCCTGGGCCGAGCAGAAGGTGGTGCGCGAGATCATGGTGTTCCTGCACAGCCACGGCGTCGGCACGGCGCGGGCGGTGCGGATATTCCAGACCTACGGCGCCGACGCCGTGGAGGTGATGACGGAGAACCCCTACCGTCTCGCCCGCGACATCCGCGGCATCGGGTTCGTGACGGCTGACGCCATCGCCATGAAGCTCGGGATCGAGAAGACGGCGATGGTGCGGATCCGAGCCGGCATCGGCCACGCGCTGGCCGAGGCGATGGACGAGGGCCATTGCGGGCTGCCGGAAGAGGAGCTGGGACCGCTCGCGGCGAAGCTCCTGGAGGTCCCAGCCGATCTGATCCGCACCGCGCTGGACCTGGAGCTCGCCGACGGATCGGTGGTGGCGGACACGGTGGAAGACACGCCCTGCATATTCCTCGGCGGCCTGCACCGGGCCGAGCGCGCGATCGCCGGGCGGATTCTCGATATCGCCGCCGGCGGGCCCTCATGGCCCCGGATCGATCCGGACAAGGCGCTGCCCTGGGCGGAACGGGGAACCGGGCTTGCGCTCGCGCCCGGCCAGGCCGAGGCCGTCCGGACGGCGCTCGCCTCGAAGGTCTCGGTGATCACCGGCGGGCCGGGGGTCGGCAAGACGACGATCGTCAACGCGATCCTGCGCATCCTGTCGGCCAAGGGCGTCGACATCCTGCTGTGCGCGCCGACCGGGCGGGCCGCGAAGCGGATGAGCGAGGCCACCGGCTTCGAGGCGAAGACGATCCACCGTCTGCTGGAGGTCGATCCCAGGACCGGCGGCTTCAAACGCGACCGGGAGAACCTGCTCGACTGCGGCCTGCTGGTGGTGGACGAGACCTCGATGGTCGATGTCCTCCTCATGCGTTCGCTTCTGGCGGCGGTCCCCGACGGGGCGGCGCTGCTGATCGTGGGCGACGTCGACCAGCTGCCCTCGGTCGGGCCGGGGCAGGTGCTGGCCGACATCATCGCCTCGGGTGCCGTGCCGGTGGTGCGCCTGACCGAAGTATTTCGCCAGGCGGCGCGGAGCCGGATCGTGACGGTGGCGCACGGCATCAACCGGGGCGCCATCCCCGACCTCTCGCGGCCCGAGGGCGAGAGCGACTTCTATTTCGTCGCCGCCGAAGATCCCGAGACCGCGGTCTCGCGGATCGTCGAGCTGGTGAAGACCCGCATCCCGCGGCGCTTCGATCTCGATCCCGTCGGCGACATCCAGGTGCTGTGCCCGATGAACCGGGGCGGCACCGGGGCCCGCTCGCTCAACGTCGAGCTCCAGGCGGCGCTCAACCCGGCCGGGGAGCGCAGGGTGGAGCGCTTCGGCTGGACCTTCGCGCCGGGCGACAAGGTGATGCAGATCGAGAACGACTACGACAGGGAGGTCTACAACGGCGATATCGGCGCGGTCGTCGACGTGGACCCGAAGGCGGGCGAGCTCACCGCGCGCTTCGAGGGCCGCGATCTGCTCTACGGCTTCGGCGAGCTCGACGCGCTGGTCCCGGCCTATGCCGCGACGGTGCACAAGAGCCAGGGCTCGGAATATCCGGCGGTGGTGATCCCGGTGCTGACCCAGCACTACGCGATGCTGAGGCGGAACCTGCTCTATACCGGGGTCACGCGGGGCAAGCGGCTGGTAGTGTTGGTGGGACAGAAGAAAGCGATCGCCATCGCGGTGCGCAACGCGTCGGGACGCCGGCGCTGGTCGAAGCTGGACGAGTGGCTGGCCGGGGCAAGCGACGGCCGGCTCAACGAATTCGCCCTTGGGTCGGGCTCCTGCCGGGAGTCCTCGTTGATTGGCGCAATGCGGTGAGAATAGGCGGGGAGTCGCGTAGCGGAACGGTTGCGCTGGCGTCCCGCGGCGATAGGCTGAACGTCATGACCTCGCGAAGCTCCCGCACCGTCATCCTGGAGCCCGCCGCGGAGCTGGAGTACCGGTGCCTGGCGGACGAGATGCCTTGTTTCGAGGAAGCCTTGGAGAAGCTGAAGACGGTACTCCGCGTGAGGCCCCGGCGAGGTCGGCCCCTTAGCGGCGGCCGCTGGGGCTACGCACTTGCCAGGCGGAGCAAGCCCCGGGTCCGAGTCGTCTGCACCTTCGATGAGACCGTGATTCGGGAGCGTGACACCCGGGCGATGCCGGACGACCGCCCGTCCTCGGCCGAGATCTGACCCGACTGCTTGCAATCCGTCCGGCGATCACTGAACATTTCCATCGAGAGTAATGGGACAGGGAAACCGGTAACATGAAGCCGATTGCGGTCCTGCTGTGCATCGCCATGACGCTGGGCGCAGGGGCCTGCTCGAACCGCGACGATTCCCCGATGGCGGACGATGAACGCGAGATCCACTACGTTCGGAACTCGGCGTTCACGGGCGAGCATCTGCGGGTGTTCCTGACCCTGGAGGACGGCACCGAGGTGTCGGTCGACACGGCGGACGGCGATGCGATCGACACGCAGCCCTCGGAGACCCTCATCCCCGACCACGTGGCAAGGGACTGGACGTTCCTCAAGGAAACCGGCGGCGGCACTGCCTTGGCCTACGCCCTGGTGAGCTGGGACGAAGAGGACCCGGCGGACTATCTGATGGCGGGCTGGTGGGCGCAGTTCCATGGCCAGCGCCCTCCGGACCTGTCTCTGGCGGACAGCGACCAGTGGGCGATCGTGGACGGTCCTGAAATCGACCCGTCGGCGCCGCCCGAACTGCCGCTCGGGGGCCGGGCGACCTACACCGGCTGGGCCGGCGGTCTCTACAGCTACATTCCGGGCGGCGATAGGGGCGTCGAGCTGCTCGACGAGTAGCGGGGGACGATCGAGATCGAGGCGGACTTCGCCAGGTCCGCGCTCTCGGGCTGCATCGGCTGCGTCGGCGATCTCGTCACGCGGCGGGCTCATTTCGGGATCTTCCTCGGCGACGAGGTCCGGGACGCCGAGGCCGTCGCCGCCGGCTACGAGCTGCATCTGGGCGAGACGCCGCTCAACCCCGACGGCACCTTCCAGGGCGCCGACGTGACGGTGCGGCACAAGGATAGGAACGTCATCCGTTCCGACGGGTTCTGGGGCGGCGCGGTCTCCAATGTTCCGGACCGCGACGGCAACCCGCGCCTGCTGACGGGCTTCTCCAGCGCGGGTTTCGACGAGGCCGACGGCGGTTCGGGAACGTTCCTTGGGGCGTTTGTCGGACTGAGCCAGGAATTCCGGGCGTCGGGGAGTCGCTGAGGAGGGATCCCGCCATCCAGGCATCCAGGTGACTGACAGAGCTTGGAACTCGTCAGTCATGTGCCGCCGGAGGGCGGAGCGATGAATTTCCTGCTCCGCCCTTACGCCGCGCCGGCCCTGGTGTGCACGCTGTGCACGCTGTCCGCCTCTCCCCGCCTGTCCGATGTCCCGCGGGTGGATGGGCACACCCTCGCGATGGGCGTGGTCTCCGATAGGTAGGGGTAAGCGGAAGGCCGACGCGGTCCCTCATACCCGGCGATGCGGCTTCGGTCATTCCCTTCGCACGGTCCAGATCGTCTTGCCCGCGGTCCCGCGCTCGTCGGCGAAGCAGGGCACGGGGCCGCAGGCGGGACAGGGGCCTTGGGCTTCGGATGAGGTTTCTCGCGCGCCTCGATCGCCGCTGCGTCGCGCGACTTATGGTATACCGGTCTGGCACGATATTCGGGGGACAGGAACCACGATGCGTTCAGGGCGGTTGGCGGCGATTTCACTTGCCTTTGCTGCCGCGACATTCGTGTGCCGGGCAGGGAGTGCAGCAGCGGAAGAGAGTGGCAGCTTCCGCATGCTCATGAGCGGCGTTCACGACTACACCACCATCGACCATGCGGGTGCGAAGGTTTCCGGCGGCAGTCTGACCGGAACCGCGGTCCTGGTCCGAAGCAGCGGCGGCGCGTTTGCCGAGGACGCGATCCACATCGTGACTTGTGTGGCTTATGCGTGGGTATCGGAAGCCGACACCGACGTCCGGGGTGCTTGCACGTTGACCGATGCCTCCGGCGACACCTGGTTCGCGCGGGCGCAAAGGCGCGTCGGCGATATCGAACAGGGAAGCGGCGGTGAGGGACGATGGGATCTGGTGGGCGGCACCGGCAAGTATGCCGGCTTGGAGGGCGGCTGCCGCTACGATACGGAATACCTGCCGGGTAACCGCCTGGTCTCGCCCGCGGAGTGCACCTGGCGGAAGTGAGGCTGTAGTCGCGTGCGGCGAGAACGACCGCCCGGTCGATCCTGAACGGGATGCCAAGAGCTTGTCGTCCGAGATCACGCTGGACGAGGACATCGCCGACCCCGAGAAGCTGCGCCCGATCCTCTGGCAGCTCGCCGAGACGGTCTCGCGGCGCATGAAGAAGGCGGGGATTGCCGGCGAAGGCGTGGTGCTCAAGCTCAAGACCGCCGACTTCCGCACCGTCACCCGCGCGCGGCGGCTGGGCGCCGCCACCCGGTCGGTGGAGGAGATGTACCGCGCGGCCGAGGCGCTGCTCGCACGCGAGGCCGACGGCCGGCCTTTCCGGCTGATCGGCATCGGGGCCTACGATCTCATCGATGCCGCGCGCGCGGTGCAGGGAGATCTCTTCGGGGGCGTCTCGCCGGATGGGGAGCGGGTGGGGAGCGGGTGGACGAAGCGCTGGACGCGGTGCGTGACAGGTTCGGCGACGACGCCATCGTCCGCGGCCGCGGCTTCGGAACCGGGCTCGTGCGCCAGGGACCTTCGAAAGTCGAATGAATGCGCGTTCGGGGATCGTGCGAGCCGGCGCGCGGCAGCCCACACCCCTTGCAGGATCGGGCGAGGCTCTGTGCCGCAATGTCGCGAGGCTCTCTGC
>WTGR01000550.1 GCA_011523485.1 Acidobacteriota bacterium | reverse complement strand
ACGCGTTGCGGCCGACGATGGCCTTGTTGGCCTGCACCGGCTCCTGCGTCAGCTCGGCCAGCAGCCGGCTCGTCCGCACGAGCTGGGTGGTATCGATTGCGGTCGCATAGGGCAGGCGGTCGGGCTTGACCCGCGTGGCCATGACGATCTCTTCGAGCGACGCGTTGCCCGCGCGCTCGCCGATGCCGTTGATGGTGCACTCCACCTGGCGCACGCCGGCCCGCATCGCGGCCAGCGAGTTGGCCACGGCGAGGCCGAGGTCGTCGTGGCAGTGGGCGCTGAAGACCACGCCGTCGGCGCCGCGCACCCGGCCGCGCACCTCGGTGAAGAACTCCTCGATCTCCTCCGGCGCGCAGTAGCCGACGGTGTCGGGCAGGTTGATGGTCGTCGCCCCGGCGGCCATGGCCGTCTCGACCACCCGGCACAGGAAGTCCATGTCGCTGCGGGTCGCGTCCTCGGCCGAGAACTCGACGTCGTCCGTATAGCCCCGCGCCTGGGTCACGCCGTCGGTCACCGCCTGCAGGCACTCGTCCCGGCCGATCCGCAGCTTGCGCTCCAGGTGCAGGTCCGAGGTGGCGATGAAGGTGTGGATGCGCGAGCGCTCCGCCGGACGGAGCGACTCGCCGGCCCGCTCGATGTCGGCCGGGTTGCAGCGCGCGAGGGCCGCGATCACCGGACGCCGGATCTGCTGCGCAATGAGCTGCACGGCGTGCGCGTCGTCGTCGGACGCAATCGGAAAGCCGGCCTCGATGATGTCGGCGCCGAGCGCCTCGATCTGGCGCGCAAGCCGCATCTTCTCGTCCGTGTTCATCGAGAAGCCGGGCGACTGTTCGCCGTCGCGCAGGGTGGTGTCGAAGATGATCAATCTGTCCTTGGCCATGGTGCTCCCGCCTGAATGGATGTGATGTCCTTACTCTATCCCGGCCTGCCCGCTGCAAGTCAAAGTTATAATTCTTACATAAAAATCAACAGCATTTATTCGGCCAAGCCGATCGCCGGGCGCCGGCGGGCAAGGCCTCCCGGTCCGCCGACTCGCCGTGGACGTGTCCGGACCGCCGCCCCCGGACCCGTCGAACTTCCTCCCCAACAGGTTTTTACGCTGATTTAACCGCCCGGTCATGGGCCGGTTACACCCCTTGGCTATCGTCTTCTCGACTTGCTGATGGCGAGCGCTTCAAGGTCGTCGGGTACAGACACCACGAGGTTGGAGAACGGAACCACATGCGCAGAGTGATCGGGTCGATCCTGGTGTCGACGGTCATCGCCGCGGCGCCGGCCCACGCCCAGGAAGTCGGCTGGGTCGCGGGCGAGGTCATCGACCAGAACCTTGCGATCACGCTCCCGGGAGTCCCCGTCGAAGCGGTCGGCACCGGCCGGGTCGCCTACACCGATCTCGACGGCCGGTACCGGCTCGAGTTGCCCGTCGGGACGCACGAGATCCGGATCGTCATGGCCGGCTACGCCGAGACGAGCGTGACCGTCGAGGTGCGGGCCGGCCGGTTGGCGGCGGTCGAGGTGGCCCTCGGCTCGAACGTCTTCGCCGAGGAGCTGGTCGTCACCGCGCCGACGCTGGAGGCCGATTCGTCGACCGCGGCGGCCCAGATGATGCTGCGCATGCGCGCCCCGACGGTGCAGGACAACATCGGCGCGGTCGAGATGTCGGCCAACAACGACTCCAGCGCCGCCGACGCCATGCAGCGCGTCACCGGCGTCTCCGTCGTCGAGGGTCAGTCGGTCTTCGTCCGAGGATTGGGCGAGCGCTACAGCAACACGACCCTGGCCGGAGCCACCCTGCCCACCACCGAGCCGGATCGCCGCGTGGTGCCGCTGGACCTCTTCCCCACCGGCCTCATCGACAGCGTGCAGGTCAGCAAGACCTACACCCCCGACAAGCCGTCGCAGTTCGCCGGCGGGCTGGTCGAGATCGTGCCCATGAAGCTGCCCGACGCCACCTCGTTCGAGCTCTCCGCCGGCGGGGGCTGGAACAGCCTGACCACGGGTGCGATGGGGCTCGGCTATCCGGGCGGCGGGCGCGACTGGCTGGGGTTCGACGACGGCACACGCTCCCTGCCGGCCGGGTTCCCCGACCGCAAGGTGACCCGCGGCGGACGCTTCTCGGGCACGCTCGGCTTCTCGCGCGACGAGCTCGAGCGCATGGGCGAGCAGTTCAGCAACATCTGGGATCCGCAGACGCGGTCGCTCCCGGCGGACCAGTCGTACAACGCGCTGTTCGGCGGCCGGTTCGGCAATCTCGGCATCGTCGCCACGTTGCGGCACGCCCAGAGCTCGCAGTTCACGCGGGAGGAACGCACCTTCTACAAGGTCGGCGGCGGCGGCGCCATCGAGCCGTTCAACGGCCCGTACGATTTCGAAACCACCGAGCGGTCGGGCACCGTCGGCGGCGTCGGCAACATCGCCTACCAGTTCACGCCGAACCAGCGGATCTCGTTCGACAACTTCTACACGCACGTCGGCACCAACGAGACCCGCCGCTTCGAGGGCCACAACGACGACGCCGGCCACGACATCCGGAACCAGCGGCTCTGGTGGGTCGAGGAACAGATCGCGAGCCACCACCTCGGCGGCGAGCACCTCTTTCCGACCCTGTCGAACAGCCGGCTGGACTGGAAGCTCGCCCTGTCGCGCGCCGACCGCGACGAACCCGACCTGCGTGAGGTCCTCTACGAATCCGACCCGGCGCGGCAGGCGTTCGTCCTCGCCGACGAGTCGCAGAGCGGTCTCCGCCAGTTCAACGACCTGACCGACGACAGCTTCGAAGGAAGCGTCAACTGGAGCACGCTGTTCGAACAGTGGGACGGTCTCGCCTCGCAGGTGAAGCTCGGCGGCAACCACATCGACCGGAGTCGCGATTTCCAGTCGCGCCGGCTCCGCTTCGTGCCGCGCACCCTCGGCGGGATCTTCGCCGGGGCGAGCGGTCGCGACCTCAGCCACCGGCTCGGCCACGCAGGTCCGGACACCGCGCGCGTCGACCTCTCGCTGCCGGCCGAGCAGCTCTTCACGACCGGCAACATCGGCGAGGCGTTCGAGCTCAAGGAGGAAACCCGCGGGACCGACCGCTACGACGCGGCGCAGACGGTCACGTCGTTCTACGGCATGATCGACCTGTCCCTGTCCGCATCGACCCGCCTCGTGACCGGCACGCGCATCGAGCGGTTCCGGCAGGACGTGGAGACGCTCGACCCCTTTGCCGGCACCATCGACCAGCAGACGGGCGACGTGCGGCGCGCGACGCTCGACGAGACCAATCTCTTCCCTGCCGTCAACTTCGTCTACGCGGTACGTCCCGAGCAGAACATCCGGCTCGGTTACAGCCAGACGGTCAACCGGCCCGAGTTCCGCGAGGTCTCTCCGTTCGAGTTCACCGACGTGGTCGGCGGGCGGGCCATCGTGGGAAATCCCGACCTGAACCAGTCGCTGATCCAGAACCTGGATCTGCGGTGGGAGTGGTTCCCGGGCGCCGAGGAGGTGCTGGCGGCCAGCTTCTTCTACAAGCGGTTCGACGACCCCATCGAGCGGACCGTGGAGCCGACCGCGCAGTTGCGGACGTCGTTCACCAACGCCGAGACCGCCGACAACGCCGGTCTCGAGCTGGAGGCCCGCTCACTGGTCGGCCCCCACGTGCTGGTCGGCGCGAACTACACCTACGTCGATTCCGAGGTGACCCTGTCGCCGGCCGCACGGCAGGTGCAGACATCGCTGGTGCGGCCGCTCGCGGGCACGTCGGCGAACCTGTTCAACGCGCTGTTCGAAGTGCGCGGCATGGGCTACTCGGGACGCCTCCTGTTCAACTACTTCGACGATCGGATCAGCGACGTGGGATCGCTGGGACTGCCCGACATCGTCGAGAAGGGCCGGCACTCGCTCGACTTCGTGCTGTCGAAGCGCTTCGAGCGGGCCAGCGTGAGGATGGCGTTCACGAACCTCACCGACCAGCCGTTCGAGTTCACGCAGGGCGGCGACGGACCCACGCAGCGCATCTTCCACCTGGGAAGGTCGTTGAGCTTCGGCGTCACGTATCACCCGTAACGCGCAGCAGCGGTTCCCGCCAGCCCGAACGCCAGCCGGGCAGGCACGGAGACGACATCGGCAATGACCTGGAATTCGCGAGGGACAGAGGTGAATCGAACGACGACCCGCATGCCGGCCATGTCGCGAGCCGCTCGCGGCGTGCTCGCGGCGGGAGCGCTGGCCTCGGCCGCCGCGTGGAGCGGTCCATCCCCATCCGCTCAGGCGAACATCGACTGCACGCCGCACGAGGACGATCGGCTCTGCATCGTCAGCGGGCGGATCACCGTCGACACGACGTTCACGGCGGACTCGCTCTGGCTGCTCGACGGGGCCGTGTTCGTCGAGGAGCCGGCGCGCCTGACCATCGAGGCGGGCACCGAGGTCTTCGGCCGGTCCGCGACCAACGGCGCGCTCATCATCGCGCGGGGCGCGCAGATTCTGGCGAACGGCACGGCCGACGCCCCCATCGTCATGACCAGCGACCAGAAGATCGGCGACCGCGCGCGCGGGGACTGGGGCGGCCTGATCATCAACGGGCGGGCGCCGCTCAACGTGCCGGGCGGAGAGGCGGAGGGCGAAGGCGATACCGGCGTGTACGGCGGCACCGACCCGGACGACGACAGCGGGCACCTCTACTACGTGCGGGTCGAGTTCGCCGGCAGCGAGTTCAGTCCCGACAACGAGCTGAACGGCATCGCGTTCCAGGGCGTCGGACGGGGAACCGAGGTCGACCACGTCATGGTGAAGTTCAACAAGGACGACGGCCTCGAGTTCTTCGGCGGCACGGTCGAGGTGAAGCACGTCATCTGCTTCGCGATCGCCGACGACGGCATCGACTGGACGGACGGCTGGCAGGGCAAGGCCCAGTTCCTGAT
>WTGR01000020.1 GCA_011523485.1 Acidobacteriota bacterium | reverse complement strand
AGATCTGCGCGTTCAGGCCTTCCTCGCTGTGGTACGTCGCGTAGACGGGACACACGGACTCGCACGGTGCGTGGTCGCAGTGCTGGCAGAGCATCGGCAGGAAACGCGAGTCCACTTCCGGCCCGCCGTCCGTCGCGGGTCGCGGCTCCACGAAGCGTTCGATCCGCAGCCACGACATGGTGCGGCCGCGCACCATCTTGTCGGCGCCGAGGACCGGCACGTTGTTCTCGGCGTAGCAGGCGGCGACGCACGCGTTGCAGCCGTTGCAGGCGTTCAGGTCGATGGCCATGCCCCAGTTGTGCGTCGGATGCGGGTGCTCGGGATAGAGGCTGAAGTGCTCCTCCTCGGGGTGCACCTCACCGGCCTCGAGCGCCGCGCGAGATACCGCCTGGGCGAGCTCGCGCCCCTGCTGATCGAACGTCCGCTGCAGGCGTGCGAGGGGACGGTGCAGCTCGCGCGGTGTCGCGTCGACGCGGGTGCCGGCCCAGCGTGGTCCGCCGGACAGCGCCTCCGGCGCAGGATCGAGAAGCACCATCGGGTTCACGCCGCGGCCGGTGGCGTAGCGGCCGAAGTCGGTGTGGCCCTGCCCGATCGGGATCGCCACGACCCCCGGGTGCAGGTGCGGGTTCAGGACGACCGTCGCGTCGACCGAGCCGTGGTCCGACTCCAGGGTCACGAGCTGCCCGTTCTCCGCTCCGACGGCGGCCGCGGTCTCCGGCGTCATCTCCGCCCCGCAGCCCCACGCGGTCTTCAGCAGCGGATCGGGGATCTCCTGGAGCCACGGCCGGTTGGCGCCCCGTCCGTCGAGGAAGTGCAGCGACGGGTAGGCGACCAGCGTCAGCGCGCGCCGTTCGTCGCCGGGAGCGGCGAGCCCCGCGAGGTCGATCCCGCCGAGCCCGGCGCCGAGCGTCACCGGCTGGGGCTCGACCCGAGACCACCGTCCGCCCTGCCGGACGACGTCCGCCCAGAAGCCCTCGAACTCGGACTCGGCCGCCTGCCGGGCCACAGCCGCCGCACGGCGGGCCGCAGCCGCCGCGCGCCGGGCCGCGGCGGGATCCTGCGGCTGCGTGTCGTCCGCCGGCTCCGGCTCGTTCGCCGGCTCCTCCGGCGGGTCGAGCGCGGCCTTGATGGCGCGCCACTCGTCCCGCAGCACGTCGTAGAACTCTCCCTCGGGGAGCGTTGGTGCATCGTCCGGCGTTCCGGCGCCTGCCTCCGCCGCGCCGGCGAGCGCCGCACGTCCCGTCCGGAGCAGGATGTCGCCGAGGTGCCGCGTGTCGTACACCGGCCGCATCGCCGGCTGCATCAGGCCGTACCGACCCGCGGCCGGACGGTGGTCGCCCCAGGCTTCCAGCGGCGTATGGGCCGGCAGGATCAGGTCGGCCCGCGCCGTCGTCTCGTCCGGCCAGCTCGACGTCGCGGCGACGAAGGGCACGGCGTCCAGCGCCCCGGCGAAGTCGGCGGCGCCGGGCAAAGTGTGCACGGGATTGACCTGGTGCAGGATCAGCAACTCGATCGCGCCGTCGCGCATCGCGTCGGCGAGGTCGAGCAGGTCGGCGCACGTCGACGCCTTGTCCCACAGGCCGTCCTGCGCGAACCGTACGGTCTCGCCGACGTTGCCCGCGACGTAATTCAGCAGGCCCACGGCCACCTGGGTCGCGGTGGCGTCCGGACCCGAGACGGCGACGCCGCCGCCCGCGGCCAGCGTGCGGCCGGGTCCCGCTCCCGGATCCGAGAACGCCCGTGCGAGCTGGACGATGCGGCCCGCGGGCACGCCGCTGCGCGCGGCGGCCGCCTCCGGCGTCGAGTCGGCGACCAGGGCGCGGATGCGGGCGAGGTCGTCGCCGGTGATGCCCTCCGCCTGCACCCTTCCTTCTTCCACGATGGTGCGCACCATCGCCGCGGCCACGGCTCCTTCGGCGCCCGGCTCGATGCGGATCCATTCGTCGGCGCTCGACGCGGTCAGCGAGAGCCGTGGTTCGAAGTGGACGGTGCGCACCGTCCTTCCGTTTTCCGGACGCCGGGCGTCGGCGAACGCCCGGGACTGGCTCACGGTGGCCAGCCAGGATCCGAGAACGCCCGTGCGAGCTGGACGATGCGGCCCGCGGGCACGCCGCTGCGCGCGGCGGCCGCCTCCGGCGTCGAGTCGGCGACCAGGGCGCGGATGCGGGCGAGGTCGTCGCCGGTGATGCCCTCCGCCTGCACCCTTCCTTCTTCCACGATGGTGCGCACCATCGCCGCGGCCACGGCTCCTTCGGCGCCCGGCTCGATGCGGATCCATTCGTCGGCGCTCGACGCGGTCAGCGAGAGCCGTGGTTCGAAGTGGACGGTGCGCACCGTCCTTCCGTTTTCCGGACGCCGGGCGTCGGCGAACGCCCGGGACTGGCTCACGGTGGCCAGCCAGGTCTCCAGGAAGTCCGCGCCGAACGAGATGATCAGATCGGCGCGGCCGAAGTCGTGAGCGGGCACCGCGGGGCGGTCGAACAGGATGCGGTTGGCGGCCCGCAACGGCTCGTAGGCGAACGCCTCGTACCGCAGGCGGCGCGCTCCGCCGACGGCCGCGGCCCAGCGGTCGACCAGGGCGTCCAGGGTACCGGACAGGAGTGGCGTGACCACCGCGATGCGATCCGCGTTGCCCGCCTCGACCAGGGTGCGGATGCGCTCGGCCAGCTCGGTTTCGGCCTCTTCCCAGCCCAGCGGCTCGAAGACGGACTGTCCGGCGGCGGCGTTGGTCGTTCGCCGCCGCTGCGGGCCGCGGAAGCGGTCCGGGTTGTACAACCCCTGCAGAGCCGCCTGCCCGCGCGTGCAGAGGGCTCCCTGGTTGCCCGGGTGCGCCGGGTTGCCCTCGATCTTGATTGCCCTTCCCTCGCGCGTGCGGACCCGGGTGCCGCAGCCGTTCGGGCACTCGCCGCAGACGCTCGCGTACCACGTCGCCACGCCCGGAACGACGTCGTCCGGCGGCACGACGTAGGGAATGATGGTCTCGGTCGGCACCGGGGAGCACGCGGCGACCGCCGCGGCCGGTCCCGCGCCGCCGAGCACCTTGAGGAAGGTGCGGCGGCCCACGGTCTCCGTCAGTGGACTCAGGTCCGGGGACGTCTCGCTCACCATGTGATCCAGTCTGCGAGCCTGACGGCTAGTAGTGGCACACCAGGCAGTCGCGGGAGGCCTCGCGCGCCGTGTGGCAGTCGACGCACCAGCCCATCGACAGCGATTCCACCTGGGCGGCGATGTCCATGCGCGCGACGTCGCCGTGGCATTCGGCGCAGTCGATGCCGGTGCGGACGTGCGCCTTGTGGCTGAAGCGGACGTAGTCGGGCAGATCGTGGACCCGGATCCACGGGATGGGAATCTCCTGCTCCCAATAGTCGAGCACCTTCACGATCTCCGGCCGTTCGGTCAGGATGCTGCGGTGACAGCCGACGCACCGTTCGACCGAGGGGATCCCGGCCACCGGCCCGCGCCGCGCGTAGGCATGACAGAACTGGCAGTCGACGCCCGCCTGCTCGACGTGCCGGGCGTGGCTGAAGGCGATCGGTTGCTCTCCCGGCGGCGCGGCGTCGAGCGGTCCGACTGCCGCTGCGCCTTCCCGGCCTTCCTCCTCCTGGGCCGCGGCGCCGTTCCAGACCACCGCCATCGCCACCGCCAGGGTGACGCCCAGCAGCGTCAGAGCCGCATGAATCCACCGTCGCGCCGTGCGACCTCGAGTCATCGTTGTCCGGGAGAGGACGTGCCTGGGCCAGCGTCGTCTGCGACGGCGCCACTCTCCGCCGCGCAGACTTCCAGCAGAAACTCGCCCGCGTATTCTAGTCCGCTCCGCGGCTCGTGCCAACACTGCGCGCGGTGGGCCCGTGCGGACGCTGCACGATCGCCCGCGTCGATGGTATGGTTGATCCGTTGACCGTGATCGAAGACGACGCGGCTCCGCGCCGGGCGTACATGCTCGGCCCGCAGCCCGCGCCGGCCTCCGGCGCGCCCACCGCCAACCCCGCTGATGGTATCGTTTCGGCCTTGAGACCCGCCGACGTCTATCTCGTTCCGCTCGGTTCCGCCGGGTACGAGTTGTTCTGCGAATCGGCCGAGGGCGAGGACATCGATCCCCTGGAAGAGGGCTCCGGCGGGGATCGGCTCTACGCGCGGTTCCGCCGCATGATGGCCGAGGTGCAGGAACAGCGGCGGGCCCGGCGGCTGGCGGAGGTGCCGGCGGATCCGGCCGCGAGGCAGTCATGGCCGGTACGGATTCGCAACACGGTCGTCGGCTGGGTGGCGGAGGCGATCGCCGAGTGGCGCCTGCTGTGGCATCTGCGCAAGCAGACGGCCCTGGAGCTCGTGCATCCGGCCGACCTGGACGGCGACAAGGCCCTCGAGGTCGCGCGCCGCCGGCTGGGCCGCGACGCCGAGCATCACCTGCGCCGGCTGTTCACCTCGTCGGTCCTGGCCCTGCTCCTCGGCCTGCTGTTCTTCGTGCCCGGGCCGAACGTGATCGGCTACTACTTCGGGTTCCTGGCCGTCGGGCACCTGCTGGCCTGGCGCGGCGCCCGTCACGGCCTCGCGCACGTGCAATGGCGCACGCGGGCGAGCGAGCCGCTCGGGGAGCTGCGCGGCATTCTCGACCTGCACCCGGACGAGCGGGCGGGGCACGTGCGCGACGTCGCCGCCAAGCTCGGCCTGGACTACCTGGCGCCGTTCGTCGAGCGGATGGCGGTTCGACGGCGTTGATGACGAGGAGCCGGGCCCGGCCGGGCGTGGTCGCCGTTTCCGCGGCCCGCCGCTCGGGGCTGCAACGCCGCGGTCCGGCGAGCCGTCCCGTCGTCGCCCTGCTCTTCCTGTTCCCGATCCTGTTCGTGCCGGCGCAGCCCGTGACCGCGCAGGTCATCGGCGGGCCGCGGCCCGCGCAGACCGCCGATCGCGAGCTCGGCTTTCTGACCCGCTACCACGTTCGCACGCAGGCTGCCGGCCTGGCCGGCATCGGCGAGGAGCAGTTCGGTTGGGATACCGATCTCGGGGTCGACATGGACGTGTTCGACCTGCTCTTCGCGCGCGGCAACGTGTTCTTCAACCTGGAGACGGGCGTCGGTGGAGAGCGGCGCGCGATCGATCCGACCCAGACGAACTACACCATGGACCTGTCCGTCTTCACCCGCCTGCCGCGCGGCGAGTTCGGCGTCACGTTCCATCACATCTCGCGCCACCGCGCAGATCGGGAGCATCCCGGCTCGCCGTCCTGGAACATGCTCGGCCTGTCCTACGGGGACCGCATGCGCTTCGGTACGTTCGACGTCGAGCTGATGGGACGCTGGCTCGGCACGATCACCAGCTCCGAGGTCGACTACGAGCAGGAGGCCAACGCCTACCTGCGCGTGCTGCGTCCGCTGACCGGGCGCGTCTCGCTCATCGCCGAGCTCGACGGGTCGGCGGTGCTGACCGACGAGAGCATGTTCGGGCGCGAGCACCTGTACGGCGGCTCCGCGCACCTCGGTCTGCGGTTCCGGGGGAGCGCCGGCGCGGGCGAGATTCTGATCGGCCGCGAACGGCGCGTCGACCCCGATATCTTCGTGCGGCGTCCGATCCGCTGGACCCGCTGGGAGTTTCGCTTCGTCGTGGACTGATCGGGCTGCGCGCCGGCGGCGCTGTGACATAATCGCCGCATGCGATCCACCCATCGTGCACGCCGGTGTGTGGCCCTCGTCGCGTTGGCCCTCGGCGCCGTTGCCGCCGTTGCCGCCCCCGTCGGCGCCGCGGTGCGGCCGACGAAGTTCGACTACCACATCACCACGCTGGACAACGGCCTGACGGTGATCCTGTCCGAGGATCGCTCCACGCCGATCGTGAACCTCCAGATGTGGTACCACGTCGGGTCGAAGGACGAGCCGGCGGGCCGCACCGGCTTCGCGCACCTGTTCGAGCACCTGATGTTCAAGGGGTCGCAGAACGTGCGCTCCGACGAGCATCTGTCGATGATCTCGAGCGTCGGCGGGACCGGCAACGCCTACACGACCGAGGACGTCACGGTCTTCTTCGAGACGGTGCCGGCGCAGTACCTGCCGCTCGTGCTCTGGCTCGAGGCGGATCGGATGGCCACGCTCCGCGTCAGCCAGCGGACGCTCGATTCGGAGCGCGAGGTGGTCAAGGAGGAGCGGCGCTGGCGGTACGAGAACCAGCCGTTCGGCATGCTGTCCGAGATCCTCTACGACGAGGCGTTCACCACCCATCCCTACAAGCACCAGACGATCGGCTCGATGGAGGACATCGAGGCGGCGTCCATCGAGGACGTGCAGGAGTTCTTCGACACCTACTACGTCCCGGAGAACGCCACCCTGACCCTCGTCGGCGACTTCGAGACCGACTACGCGCTGCAGATGGTCGAGCACTACTTCGGCCGCGTGCCGAAGGCGAAGAAGCCCGTGCCGCGCAACCTGCCGCGCGAGCCCCCCGTGACCCGGAGCCGCCGGGTGACGGTGGAGGCCGACAACTGGCCGCTCCCGGCGGTGGTCGTCGCGCACCCCATCACCTACGACGGGCACCCGGACGCCTATCCGCTGCACATCCTGTCGAAGATCCTGTCGGACGGGCAGAGCGCCCGGATTCACCGCAGCCTGGTCTACGAGCAGCAGGTCGCGGTTTCGGCCTTCGGCCAGGGCGTCATCATCGAGGACCCGAACCTGTTCTACGCGGTGGCTCTGGTGCAGCCGGGGCGCACGCCGGAAGCGGTCGCTGCGGCCCTGATCGCCGAGCTCGACCGCGCCAAGGTCGAGCCGCCGGCCGACGGCGAGCTGCAGCGCGCCAAGAACCAGTTCGCGCGCGACTACGTGATCGGCCGGATCAGCGTCGAGCAGAAGGGGATGCACCTCGCCCACGCGCAGGTCATCCACGACGACGTGACTACGGCCGACGCCGAGTTCGACATCTTCATGAACGTGTCGCGCGAAGATGTGCAGCGGGTCGCCCGCACCTACCTGCGCGACGACAACCGGCTGGTGCTGACCATCCTGCCGCGCGGCTCGCGGCGGACCGGGCAATGACGGTGACGGGGAGGCATGTCATGAGGAGGGCGCTTGCAGCGCGGGTCGGTGCGCTGGTGCTGGCGGCGGTCGTGGGCGGCTCGTGGCTCGCGTCTCCGGCGTCCGCGCAGCGAGTCGACTGGCCGACCGAGCAGCCGCCGCCGCCGCTCCTGCGGCGCCACGTCGATTTTCCGGACTACGAGATCCGGTCCCTGGACAACGGCCTGCAGGTCGTCTACGTCGGTCATCACGAGCAGCCCGCGGTGAACGTGCGGATGATTCTGCGGGCCGGCGCCGCCGCCGATCCGCCCGGTCAGCCCGGCGTCGCGTCACTCGTCGGGCAGCTCCTCGACCAGGGGACGACGACGCGGACGGCCCAGGAGATAGCCGGTTCCATCGACAGCATCGGCGGCGCCCTGAGCGCGGGCACGGCCCGCGACCTCGGGTTCGTCGACGTCCTCGTGATGAAGGACAGCTTCGACTTCGCCCTCGATCTGCTCGCCGACGTGGCGCGGCGCCCGGCGTTCGCGCCGGACGAGATCGAGCGGCAGCGCAACCAGGTCCTGTCGGGCCTGCAGGTCAGCTACGACGATCCCGCGTACATCGCCAATGTCGTCTTCAACCGGTTGGTCTACGGCTTCCATCCCTACGGCATGCCCCAGGGCGGTACGCCGCGGTCCGTCCGCACCATAACCCGCAGCAACCTGGTGGCATTCCATCGCACGCACTATCTGCCCAACAATGCCGTACTGGCGGTTGTGGGGGACGTCACCGCGGAGGAGGCGTTCGCCGGGGTCGAGCGCGCCCTCGGCGACTGGCGGCCAGGCCCGCTTCCGCCGGCGGTGACCGCGGACAGCGTCCCGTCGCCGACGCGGCGCCTCGTCGTGGTCAACAAGCCCGGATCCGTGCAGACCGTCATTCACGCCGGTCACGCCGCCCTGCCGCGGGCGCACCCCGACTACCTGGCGTTCGACGTGGCGATCAAGATCCTGGGCGGCGAGGGGGGCAACCGGCTCGGCAGCGTGCTGCGCACCGAGCGGTCGCTGACCTACGCCGCCTCCGCGGACATCGCGGGACAGCAGATCGCGGGCGACTTCATGGCCAAGACCGACACCCGGTCGTCCGCCACCGCCGAGGCGCTGCGCCTGACCGTGGACGAGATCGCCCGCCTGCGGCGCGAGCGCGTGCGCGAGCGCGAGCTGCGGAGCGCGCAGGACTTCCTGGCCGGCAGCTTCCCGATCGACATCGAGACGCCGAACGCCATCGCCGCCCGGGTGCTCGAGGCCATTCTCTACGGCCTCGACGTGGACGAGATCGAGAACTTCCCGGAGCGCATCAACGCCGTCACCGTGCGCGACATCGAGCGGGTGGCCGAGAACTGGCTGCAGCCCGGCAACCTGTCGATGGTGCTGGTGGGCGACGCCTCGGTGTTCCTGCGCGACCTTTCCGGCGTCGGCTTCGACCGGATCGAGGTGGTTCCTCTGGCCGACCTCGACCTGACGGCGGCGGACTTTCGCCGCACCTCCCGGTTCCGCCGCTGAAGGTTCGTGACGTCTGCCCCAGGGTCCCGAACAGTTGGCCAGGATCCTGATCTCCTGCGGTGAGCCGTCGGGCGACCTCTATGCCGGTGCGTTGAGCGCCGCCCTGCGCGATCTGGATACCGGCGCCCGTGTCTTCGGCCTCGGCGGAGACCATCTGCGCGACGGCGGGGCGGAGCTCGTGGCGCACTACCGGGGGCTGGCCGCCACCGGCCTGTCGGAGGCGCTCGCCGTGCTGCCCCGATCGTACGCCGTGTACCGGGAGCTGGTGGCGCGCGCCCGCGCCGAGCGTCCGGACGTGTTCGTCGCGGTCGACTTTCCCGAGATCAACTTCCGGGTGGCGGCCGCGGTGCGCCGGCTCGGCATCCCGGTCGTGTACTACATCGGACCGCAGCTCTGGGCGTGGCGCCGGCGGCGGATCGAGACGATGCGCCGCCTCGTCGACCTTGCGCTGGTGATCTTCCCGTTCGAGGAGGCGCTGTACCGCGAGGCCGGCGTTCCGGTCGAGTTCGTCGGCCACCCGTTGCTGGAGCTGTCGAGAGCGACGGAGGACAGGGCGGCCTTTCTCCGGTCGCTGGAGCTCGACCCGGCGGCGCCCACGGTGGCGCTGCTGCCGGGCAGCCGTCCGAACGAGCTGCGGGCGATCCTGCCGGACGTCGCGCGCGCGGCGGGTCTGGTGCGCGAGCGGGTGCCGGCGGCCCAGTTCGTCGTGGCCCGCGCCCCGCACCTGGACGACGCCCTGCTGGCGCCCGTCGGTCCTCTCCTGGATTCCGGCGCCGCGGCGGTGGTCGAAGGGCGCGCGGACGATGTTCTGGCCGCTTCCGACGTGGTGGTCACGGCGTCCGGCACGGCGACGGTCCAGACCGCCATTCACCGGCGGCCGATGGTGATCGTGTACCGGTTGTCGGCCCTGACCTACCGCATCGTCAAGACCTTCTCGCACGTGCGCCAGGCGGGCATGGCCAACCTCATCGCCGGCGAGCCGGTCGTGCCGGAGCTGATCCAGGACGCCTTCACCCCGGCCGCGGTGGCGGACGAGGTGGTTGCGTTCCTCACCGATGCGGAGCGGGCCGAGAGGACGCGTGCAGCACTCGGTCGCGTGCGTGCTCGCCTCGGGTCGGCGGGCGCGAGCCGGCGGACCGCCGAGCGTATCCTGTCGGTTGCCGAACGCAGGACGCGGGCCGCGCGCCCGTCCGGCGGCGGCGAGTCGTTACAATAACTCCTTGTCCGGCCCGCCTGGGGCGCCGGTCGTAGTTCTGGTCCGGAGTAGACACGATGTGTGGGAGAGGCGTGGTTGAACTGCGGATGCATGCAGCAACGGCGACGGGCCGACTGATCCTGCTCGGTCTTCTGCTGGCCGCCGGTCAGGCGTCTGCCGCGGGTCAGGCGAACACCGGCGGTCTCGGCGGCGTGGTGCGCGACGAATCGGGAGCCGTCCTGCCGGGCGCGACCATCGTGGCGACGCACGTCGACACCGGCTTCTCGGTCGAGCGCGTCACGGATGTGGACGGGCGCTTCTTCATGGCGTCGCTGCCGATCGGCGCCTGGGAGATTATCGCCGAGTTGCCCGGGTTCCGGCGCGTGGTCCGGACCGGCGTGTTCCTGGATATCGGCCGCGAGCTCGACCTGCCGTTCGAGCTTGCGCTCGGGGCGCTGAGCGAAGAGGTGACGGTGACGGCCGACGCACCGCTGCTGCAGACGAACAACGCCGAGATCAGCGACGTCATCGCCAGCCACGAGGTCGAGCAGATTCCCCTGAACGGACGGCAGTTCCTGCAGCTTGCGCAACTCAGCGACGCGGTCGTGATCCCGCCCGGCGGCACGCGCGGCGCGGCGCTGCAGCAGGCGGGACCGCTGCCCAACATAGGCGGCCAGCGCGCCGGCCACAACATCTACCTGCTCGACGGCGTCAAGGTGACCGACGAGCTGTTCAACAACCTGGTGATCAACCCGTCGGTCGACTCCATCCAGGAGTTCAAGATCCAGAAGTCGATGTACCCGCCGGAGTTCGGCGGCAAGGCGTCGGCGCTGATCAACGTCGCCACCAAGGCGGGCACGAACCAGTACCACGGCAGCGCCTTCACGTTCGTCCGGAACGAGCGGTTCGACGCGCACAACTATTTCGCCCCGCGCGACGAGCCGGTGCCGCCGCTCGACCAGGGCCAGTTCGGCGGGACCTTCGGCGGCCCCATCGTCCGGGACCGGACGTTCGCGTTCCTCAGCTACGAAGGGCAGCGCAGCACGCGCTCGCTGACGAAGACCTTCTCCGTGCCGTCGGCGGCGGTCCGCGGCGGCGACTTCACGGGACTCGGCCCGATCTGCGATCCGCTGACCCGCGACCCCGCCACCGGGGCGTGCGGTGCCCAGTTCGCCGGCAACCGGATCCCCGCCGGCCGCATCGATCCGATCGCCGCCGCCTTCCTGGAGCAGGTGCCGCTGCCGAACGCGGGCGGCGAGGTGCAGAACCTGACGTCGGTCGAGCGGTCCGAGTCCGACGTCGATCAGTTCAGCGCCCGCCTTGATCACCGCGTCGGCGCGAGCGACCAGATGTTCGTGCGGTTCAGCACGTTCGACGCCCACGATCTGCAGCCGTTCGGCACCAGCGTGCAGCAGGAGGCGCTGATCCCGGGCTTCGGGCGCACGCTCTCGACCCGCACGCGCAACCTGGCCGCGAGCTACACGCGCACGATCGGGACGGCGATGCTCAACGAGACGCGCTTCGGCTGGATGAGCGTCGACGGCGGCCAGGAGAGCCTGCGCCGCGGCGTCGACTTCGCGCAGTCCACCGGGCTGCTCGGGGTCACCCGCGACCCGCGCGACGTCGGCTACCCGCAGATCGATACCGCGGGGCTCTACAGCGCGATGGGCGACCCGACCAGCTTCGTGTTCCGGCGCAACGAGCACTTCGAGCTCTACAACAACTTCCTGATCGATCGCGGCGCCCACCACCTGAAGTTCGGCGGCTACTGGTTCCACCTCCGGTTCCGGCCCGAGAACCCGGATACGGCGCGCGGCCGCTTCCGCTACACCGGCCGTTTCAGCGGGAATCCGTTCGCCGACTTCCTGCTCGGCTACCCGGTCGAGGCGCGCTCGGGCATCGGCGGCCGCGGCAGCGAGGACGCGCGGACCAACTGGCTGCACCTGTACGCGCAGGACGACTGGCGGGTGAATGACGACCTGACCCTGAACATCGGGCTGCGCTACGAGCTCAACCAGCACATGCGGGACGTCGACAACCGCCTGTCGACGATCGACGTGTCGGTGCCCGGGGGGCGCTACGTCATCGCCAGCGACGCGGCCGGCAACATCTCGCCCGCCGCGAACGAGTTGCTCCCGCTGATCCCGATCCCGTGGGTGACCTCGGCCGAGGCCGGCTGGGACCGCAGCCTGTTGCGGCCCAGCAAGACGCGCTTCGCGCCGCGCCTCGGTTTCGCCTGGCTCGCGGACGACGACGGAAGCACGGTCGTCCGCGGCGGCTACGGCATCTTCCTCAACCAGTGGGCCTACAGCGTCCAGACGGCGTTCGCGCGCAACCTGCCGTTCTTCTTCCTCAAGCAGGTCGACGTGCCGGCGGGGCAGTTCGTGCCGGCCTGGGACACCCGGTCCATCCTGGCCGCGGACCCGACCGGCAGCATCGGCGGGTCCATCATGGACTACGACTTCCAGGTCGAGTACACGCAGACCTGGAGCGGCGGCGTGCAGACCGAGATTCGGCCCGGCACGGCGTTCGAGATGTTCTACATGGGGTCGTACACGATCGGCGCCGACAACTCGACGGTGCACAACGTGCCCGTGCCCGGCCCCGGCTCGATCAGCGGCCGGCGCGCCATCCCGCAGCTCGCCGGGATTCGCGCGATCCGCTTCGACGGCAAGTCAATCTACCACGCGGTGACCTTCAAGACGGTCCGCCGCCTGCGCAACGACCTCGCTTTCGACGTCGCCTACACGCTCTCGCAGTCGAAGGACGACGCGTCGAGTCCGGGGGCGACCGCCTTCGAGTCGAACCTGCCGCAGGACGTGCGCAACATCTTTCCGGGAGAGAACGCGCTGTCGAGCTTCGATCACCGCCACCAGCTCGTCGGCAGCGCCACCTACGAGCTTCCGTTCCAGCGCGACGCCGGCGGCTGGCGGGAGGGGCTGCTCGGCCACTGGCGCCTCAACGGCATCGTCACCGTGCAGTCCGGCGCGCCGTTCACCGTGAACATCACCGACGACCGCGCCAACATCGGAGCCGGACCGTCGCAGCGTCCGGACATGTTGCGCGACCCGAACCTGCCGCGCGGCGAGCGCACCGTCGACCGCTGGTTCGACACCGGCGCGTTCGCTCTGCAGGCGCCCTTCTCCTACGGCAGCGCCCCCCGCAACCCCGTCTTCGCCCCCGGCTACGCCAACGTGGACATGGCCCTGGCCAAGAACTGGCCGCTGGACAACGGCAGCCGCCTGGAGTTCCGCTGGGAGGTCTTCAACGTTTTCAACCGCGCCAACTTCGACCTGCCGAACCGCTTCTTCGGGTCCCCCAACTTCGGCCGCATCTTCAGCGCGCTGAACGCGCGGGAGATGCAGTTCGGCCTGCGCTTCGTGTTCTGAGCCCCGGCCGGCGCGCCGCCAGGGAGTGGAGCATGAACGCCGACGACGTGAAGACGTTCGCGCGGGAAGCGGGATTCGACCTGTGCGGCATCGCGCCGGCGAAGGCCTTTCCGGAGCTCCGGTTCCTCGACGACTGGCTCGAGCGCGGCTACGGGGGCGAGATGCGGTACCTGGCCCGCAACGCGCGGCGGCGGTCCGACGTGCGCGAGGTGGTGCCGTCGGCGCGTTCCGTCATCTCGCTGGGCACGCTCTACGACACCGACCGCCCCTACTCGATCGAGGTGAACGATCCGGACGCCGCGCTCATCTCGCGCTACGCCTGGGGCGCCGACTACCACGACGTCGTCGGCCGGCGTACCGAGGCCCTGCTCGAGCGGATGCGCGCAGCGGCCGGCGAGCCCTTCGAGGCTCGCTGCTACGTCGATACCGGACCGGTGCAGGAACGCGTGTACGCACAGCACGCCGGACTCGGCTGGATCGGCAAGAACACCTGTCTCATCAATCCGGAGCAGGGCTCGTGGTTCTTCCTGTCGGAGATAATCACGAGCCTGCCTCTCGACCCCGACGCGCCGCAGATCGACCAGTGCGGCACGTGCACGCTGTGTCTCGAGGCGTGTCCGACCGGCGCGTTCCCGGAGCCTGGCGTGCTCGACGCCACGCGCTGCCTGTCGTACCTGACCATCGAGATCCGCGGCGCGATCCCGGAAGACCGGCGGCCCGACGTCGGCACCCGCGTCTACGGCTGCGACATCTGCCAGGAAGTCTGTCCGTACAACGCGGCGCCGGTACGGTCGGACGACCCGGCGTGGCAACCGGCCCCGGAGCTGGACCAGCCTCGGCTCCCGGTGCTCTGGAGGCAGTCCGACGAGCGCCTGGAGGCGTTGCTCGAGCGCAGCGCCATGTCGCGGGCCGGACTGAAGGGATTTCGACGCAACGTGGCCGTCGCGCTCGGCAACAGCTCCACGGCGGCGGCGGCGGCCGCGCTCGCCGAGCCTGTTTCCACCGCTACGCCGTCGCGAGGAGATCCCCTGGTGGCGGAGCACGTCGACTGGGCGCGCCGGGGTCTCGCCGCGCAGTCGTTCGTCCCGGCGGCGGAGACCGGCGACGAAGAGCCCCTCTGAAGTCCGCCGCGACAAGGTCGTCGAGTACCGTCCGGTCGACGACGCGCGACGCATCGACATCCCCTTTGCTGGTCATCGACGCTGCCACGCCGCCGGTCGTGAGAGAATAGACGCCGCACTCGACTCCGGCGCTCGCGATGAACCAACCCGACAAGCCCTTTCCCTCGCTCGCCCCGTCTCTGCTGGTCTCGATGCCGCAGCTCGACGATCCGAACTTCCAGCGCAGCGTCATCCTGCTCTGCGAGCACGGTGAGGGAGGCGCGTTCGGCCTCGTGCTCAACCAGCGCACGACGACCCCGGCGTCGGATGTCGTCCGGCTGACCCCGCCGGTGTCTTCCGGCAGCAACCTGGAGCTCTGGATCGGCGGTCCGGTGGAGCCCGAACGCGGCTGGATCCTGATGGGCGCCGAGCCCGGCGAGGTCGAGTCGGTCCGCGTATGCGACGGGATCTTCCTCTCCACGTCGCCGCGACTCCTGCGGCGGCTTCTGGAGTCGCCGCCGCCGCCGCGCACGCGTCTGCTCACCGGCTACGCGGGGTGGGGGGCGGGGCAGCTCGACGCGGAGCTTGCCGCATCGTCCTGGCTGCACGCCGACGTCGACCTCGACATCGTCTTCGACACGCGCCCCGACGACATGTGGGAAGCGACGATCCGCCGCATGGGGGCCGACCCGTCGTTCCTGCAGCAGGGCGGCACCGGCGCCGTGCACTGACCGCGCCTCAGTCGAACGCCCGCCGGATGTCGTCTTCGACACGCGCCCCGACGACATGTGGGAAGCGACGATCCGCCGCATGGGGGCCGACCCGTCGTTCCTGCAGCAGGGCGGCACCGGCGCCGTGCACTGACCGCGCCTCAGTCGAACGCCCGCCGGATGTCGAGGGTCTGATCGATGGGATCGACGACCCGCCGAATCTCGCGCGCGAAGACCCGCACCTCGCCGTTGACGCCGCGCTCCGGCATGTCGCCGATGACCACCAGTTCGCCGTCGCTCTCGCCCCAGCCGCGGTAGTCGAACGCCAGCACCACGAACCCGTCAATCTCTCCTTGAAGTCCCGCGCCGCGGAAAACGGTGCGGCGCGGACGACGCTCGGTTGGATGGCGACGGCGGCGCTACGGCTCGTAGCGGTAGACCACGCCGTCCCGCATCACGAAGCGGACCCGCCGCAGCGCGGTGACGTCCTCGAGCGGATTGCCCTCGACGGCGATCAGGTCCGCGGTGAACCCGGGCGCCGCGGTGCCGATCTCGTCTCCCAGGCCGAGCGAGCGCGCCGCGCGCGAGGTGGCCGAGACGATGGCGTCCATCGGGTTCTGGCCGCCCTCGTCGATGCGAACGACGAGTTCCTCCGCGTTGCGGCCGTGGGCGCCGGCGGTGGCGTCGGTGCCGAACACGACCTGCACGTCGCGGTTCCGCAGGGTCTCGCGGAAGCGGCGCATGCCGATGCGGCGGGCCCGGCTCATCTGCGCGAAGCCCTCCGGCGTGTAGTTCCCGATGCCGATGAAGCGCTCGCGGTTCTCCGCGTAGTTGTCCCAGAGCAGTCCGACGTGGAAGCCGAGGAAGGTCCCGTGGTCTGCGAACAGGGCGAGGGTCTCGTCGTCGTAGCGGTTCCCGTGCTCGACCGAGTTGCACCCGGCGCGGATGACCGAGCTGACGACCTCGGAGCCGTAGGCGTGCACCGCGACCCGGAGTCCCTGCGCCCGGCCCTCGTCGCAGGCCGCCTCGATCTGCTCGTCGCGCAGCGTCCGCACCCCGCCCTCCCGGATGCTGCTCGAGGCGAAGACCTTGATCACGTCGGCGCCGTCCGCCTTGAGCTGCCGGACGGCGGCGCGGATGGCGTCCGCATCGCCGGTGGCGCTGGTCACCGCGCGCAACGAGGTCAACACCCGCGGACCGGGCACGTCGCCGCGGTCGATCGCATCCCGCAGGTCGGCGTCGAGCGGGTGTCCGAGGCTCTGCACGGTCGTGAAGCCGGCCTGCAGCGTGCGGTAGGCGTTGCCCACCGCGTGCAGCATCGTCTGGGCGGGGGTCTCCGCGCTTCCCGCCTGGTGCAGCCGGCCGTCGGCCTCGAAGTGCGACGTCAGGTGGACGTGCGTGTCGATCAGGCCGGGCATGACGGTGAGCTCGGACAGGTCGTAGTCCACCGCTCCGCGCAGGCCGTCCACGCGCGTGATCGTCGAGCCGGTCACGAAGAGGCGCGCATTCGAACGCGTGTCGCCCGTCCCGTCGATCAGGAGCCCGGCGCGGATGGTGACGGGCGCCTCCTCCTGGGCGAAGCCGATGCCGGTCGCGGCGATCGCGAGCACGGCGGCGAGGAACGCCGGGCGGCGGGTGCGGCGTGAAGACATGACGGGTCCTTTCAGGATGAGGTGGACATCTTGCGCAGCGCACGGTGCATGACCCGGGCGCGTTTCTTCTCTTCGAGGCGCGCGAGCTCGTCGCGCCGCCGAACCAGGTGCGCCCGTTCGTCGTCCAGGCGCAGGTAGTGCGTCAGGCGGATGGCGGGCAGGCGGCCCGCGTCCACCGCGGCGCGGACCGCGCACCCCGGTTCCTGCCGATGGAGGCAGTCCCGGAACCGGCAGTCGGCGGCCAGCGCGTCGATCTCGGCGAACGCATCCTCGAGAGCGCGGTCGCTGTCCCAGAGCTGCAGCTCGCGCATGCCCGGCGTATCGATGATGATGCCGCCGCCCGGGGCCGCGATCAACTCGCGGTGGATCGTCGTGTGCCGGCCCCGGCTGTCGGCTGCGCGGACCGCCTGCGTCTTCTGCCGCGCCTCGCCGAGCAGGTGGTTGATGATGGTCGACTTGCCGACCCCGGACGAGCCGAGCAGGGCCACCGTCCGGCCCGGCGCGAGATAGCGCGCGAGATCGTCGAGCCCCTGGCCGGACTTGCAGCAGGTCGCGTGGACCGGGACGTCCGGCGCCGCCGCGCGCACCGTGGCCATGCAGGACGCCACGTTCTCTTCCAGGTCTGCCTTGTTCAGCACCACGACGGGTCGCGCCCCGCTGTCGGCCGCCGCCACCAGGTAGCGTTCGATGCGGCGCGGGCTGAAGTCGCCGTCGAGTCCCGCCACCACCAGCACGACGTCGATGTTGGCGGCCACCACCTGCTTGGCGGTCGGGTCGCCGGCCGCCTTGCGGGCGAAGCTGCTCCGGCGGGGCAGGATGGCGCGAATGGTACCGGCGCCGTCGTGGCGGTTGACGCGGATCGCCACCCAGTCGCCCACCGCCGGGAGGTCGTCCTGACCGGCCGCCCGGTGCCGGAGACGCCCGGCCGCCTGGGCCACCAGCTCGCCCCCGGCGGTCAGCACGCGATAGAAGTGGTTGTGCTCGATCCCGACCCGCGCCGGGACGAGGCCGCGGTCTCCGAGGGCGTCGAACGATGCGGCGAAGCCGTCGTCCCAGCCCAGCTCTCCGAGTGTCATGCCTGTCGCTCTCTCATGCCCCGGGCGCCGCGTCCCACAGCAGCGGCTCGCGTGCGTTCTCCGTAGCGGCCCGCGGCCGCAGTCCGTGCACGCCCACGCCGAGCAGCCTGACGGGACGCCGTCCGGCGTCCGTGCGGTCGAGCAGCGCCCGCGCCCGCCGTGTGATGTCCGCGGCGTCGACGGTGGCGACCGCCCGGGTGTTGCTACGGGTGACGGTCTTGAAGTCGTCGTAGCGCACCTTGAGGGTCACGGTCCGGGCTGCGACCGCGGCCCGCTGCAGCCAGTCGGCGGTCCCGGCCGCCATGCGGTCGATCTCCGCCCGGATCCTGTCGATCTCCCGGAGATCCTCGGCGTAGGTGTGCTCGGAGCTGCGGGACTTCCGCTCGCGGTCGCTGACCACCGGCCGCTCGTCGATGCCCTGCGCCAGCCGTTTCAGCCAGTCCGCCTGGCGTCCGACGAGGCCGTGCAGGGTCTCGCCGTCGACCGTCCGGACGTCGACCAGCTTCTCGATCCCCGCCGCCCGCAGCCGGCGCGCCGTCACCGGTCCGACGCCCCACAGGGCGTCCACCGGCAGCTTCTGCAGGAAGCTCTCCATCCGCTCCGGGGCCACCACCGTCAGTCCGTCGGGCTTGCGCCAGGCGGAGGCGATCTTGGCCAGGAACTTGTTGGGGGCGGCGCCGGCCGAGGCGGTCAGGCCGGTCTCTTCCCGGATCCGCGCCTTGAGACGCTTCGCGACGTTGGTGGCGAGCGGCTCGCCCCACGTGTTCTCCGTGACGTCGAGGTAGGCTTCGTCGAGCGACAGCGGCTCGACGGCCGGCGTCACGGTGCGGTAGAGGTCGAACACCTGTCGCGAGACGTCGCGGTACTTGCGGAAGTCGGGCGGCACGACGATCAGTTCCGGGCAGAGCCGCACCGCCCTGGCCATCGACAGCGCCGAGCGCACCCCGAACTTCCGCGCCTCGTAGCTGGCCGCCGCCACCACGCCGCGACCCTCGGGCCGGCCCCCGACCGCCACCGGCCGTCCCCGCAGCTCCGGCCGGTCGCGCTGCTCGACCGACGCGTAGAAGGCGTCCATGTCGACGTGGATGATCCGGCGCGCGGGCAGGGTCACGGCGGAAGTCTACTACCATGGAAGGCGATGACGACCCGCAAGGAACCGATAGCGAAGAAGGCGGCCGGGGCAGGGGAGACGGAGCGGTCCGCCACGCCGGAGAAGAAGCGCAAGCTGACGCCGGGCGCCTGGGCGGAAGCGCGCGCGCTGTTGAGGCGCTATCGCTATCGGCTCGCACTCGGGTTGGTCCTGATCTTCGTCAGCCGTCTGGCCGGGCTCGTGGTGCCCGCGATGGTCGGCTACATCGTGGACGACGTCGTGCCCAATGGCCGGATCGACGAGCTGTTCCTGCTGGCCGGTGTCGGGTTGGTGGCGTCGGTCGTGCAGTCGGCCACCGGTTTCGGGCTGTCGCAGGTGCTGGGCGTCGCTGCGCAGCGGGCGATCACCGAGATGCGCAAGCGGGTCATGGCGCACGTGTCGCGTCTGCCGATCCGCTACTTCGACTCCACGCAGACCGGAATTCTGATCTCGCGCGTGATGACCGACGCCGAAGGGATCCGGAACCTCGTCGGGACCGGGCTGGTGCAGCTCGCCGGCGGACTCCTCACGGCCTCGATCGCGCTCGCGTGGCTCTTCTACCTGAACTGGCAGCTCACGAGTCTGACCCTCTTCATTCTGCTGCTCTTCGGCGCCACGATGGCGTTCGGCTTCTCCAGGCTGCGCCCGGTCTTCCGCGAACGGGGCAAGATCAATGCCGAGGTTACGGGACGATTGGGAGAGACCCTCGGC
Source organism: Acidobacteriota bacterium (assembly GCA_011523485.1). The sequence continues at coordinate 928 of WTGR01000020.1, read as the reverse complement.
GGCATCCGCATCGTGAAGGCCTACGCTGTCGAGAAGCGGGAGCAGATCGTCTTCGCCCACGGCGCGCACCGGCTGTTCCGCAACGTCGCCAGGGCGGTCACGGGGGTATCGGCGGTCACGTCCATCTCGACGCTGGTCATGGGGGTGATCGGCGCCCTGATGATCGTGCTGGGCGGACGCGCGCTGATGAGCGGGGCGTGGTCCGAAGGCCAGCTCCTCCAGTACATCTTCTTCACCGGCCTCGTCATCGCGCCGGTCATCCAGATCTCGTCGATCGGCACCCAGATCACGGAAGCGTTCGCCGGCCTCGACCGCATCCGCGAGATCATGCAGATGGCGACCGAGGACCAGGAGGACGAGGCGCGCGAGGAGCTCGGACCGCTCGCGGGGGAGGTGCGGCTCGACGGGGTCTGGTTCGAGTACGAGCCGGACGTGCCGGTGCTGAAGGGCGTCTCGCTGGCCGCGGCGCCGGGCACCACCACCGCGCTCGTCGGGTCCAGCGGTTCGGGCAAGAGCACGCTGATCAGCCTGATCATGGCGTTCAACCGGCCCACCGCGGGGCGGGTGCTCGTCGACGGCCGCGACCTGGAGTCGATCCGGCTGAAGGACTACCGCGCGCGCCTCGGCGTCGTGTTGCAGGAGAACTTCCTCTTCGACGGCACCATCCGCGCGAACCTGAGCTTCGCCAACCCGCACGCGACGTTCGAGCAGATCCGCGAGGTCAGCCGCATCGCCCACTGCGACGAGTTCATCGCCGGCTTTCCGGACGGCTACGACACCATCGTGGGCGAGCGCGGCGTCAAGCTCTCCGGCGGCCAGCGGCAGCGTGTCGCCATCGCCCGCGCCATCCTCGCCGACCCGCGCCTGCTGATTCTCGACGAGGCGACCTCCAGCCTCGACAGCGAGAGCGAGGCGATGATCCAGGACG
>WTGR01000259.1:3298-4927 GCA_011523485.1 Acidobacteriota bacterium | reverse complement strand
GGTGGCCCATCGAGTAGATCTCGGGCAGGTAGCCGGGCTCGCCGACGAAGGGGTTGTCGGACGGTGCGCTGCCGTCGTCGTTCAGCCGCAGGACCTTGCCGACGTGCTCGCCCGGATCCTGGGCGCGCAGCCCGGTCGTCCCCGAGCGGATGGCGCCGCCGATCGTCATGTACACCTTGCCGTCCGGCCCGAACGTCACGCGCGACGCCGCCACCCCGCGGCCGAAGCCCTCGGACACGAAGACGTCGCGCACCTCGGTCAGCGCGCCCGCGTCGAGGCGCCCGCGCGCCAGCGCGATCACCGCGCCGCGCCGTCCGTCCAGCTCTGCGGGCTTCGAGTAGGTCAAGTACACGAGGCTGTCGTCGTCCGGATGCAGGGCGATGTCCATCAGGCCGGCCAGCCGGGTCCCGGTATAGACCTCCGGGACGCCGGGAATGGGCCGCGGGTCGAGGACGCCGTCCCGGATCAGCCGCAGGGTCCCCTGGTTGCGCTCGGTGACGAGGATGTCGCCGTTGCGGCGGAACGCGAGGCCCCACGGGTGGGAGAGCCCGGTCGTGATCGGCACCACGCGGATCCGGGGCACGTCGTTGCTGTACAGCACCACCGGCTCGGACGGCGGGTCCAGGGCCGGCACGCCGCTGAGCGCCGTCGTGCGCTGCCGGGCCTGCCCGGAGGCGGCGGCGACGCCGAGGATGAGCACGCAGGCAGAGAGCAGCCCAAGCCCGATCACGCGGGAGCGAACAACAGGGAACGTATGCACGGCGCTACCTCCACTACGGCCCCTTCACTACCGGGGGCGGATTCCACTTCTGCAGGCCGCCGTTCCATCGGCGCAACCCGCGTACGCGTGCCGTACGAAAACCGATTCGTGCCCTGCCCGAACTCGACGATCGTGAATCTCGTCCGCCGAGGGGCAGGGGCCGGCCGCACGAGGCGCCGGCGCGGGCTACTCGTCGGTCTGCCCGGCACGGGCCTTCCGCTCCGCGGCGATCCGCTCGTAGTCCTCTTCGGTGATGAAGATCACCTGCTGGTTCGCATGCGCCATCTCGTCGACCGTGCGCGGCCCGTAGCTCACCCACTGCCGCGGGTCCGGGTTGTTCCGGTTGGCCCGCGTGTTGTCGTGCCACGTGGTGATCTGCATCACCGTGCCCTTAGGCAGCACCGGCGCGTGATCGGGTTCGTAGATGTAGTTCAGGTGCCACGTGTTGTCGAATCGATCGGAGTAGTTGATCACCTCGCGGCGCCCGTCCGGGTACATCGCCTCCAGCAGGAACGCCTTCCCCCGATAGTGCATGTGGGGCTGGAAGTTGTGCAGGATCGCCGGCGCCGGCAGCACGTAGGCGCCCTGGTGCTGGACCACCGAGTGCGGCGGGATCTCCAGGGTCTGCGCGGCGCTGGCCCCCATCCCCACGAACTCGGCGCTGTACTTCGGCGGGGCGTCCTGCGGATAGAGCCACCAGCCGACCTCCAACTGGTCGGTGATCTCCTCGCCTACCGCGTGGTAGTGGATGTCGAACTCGACGTGCGATCCGGTGCGGACGAGCTTGCCGACGTTCTCGGGGTAGATCTCGCCCTGCTTGCCCTGCGCCCATTCGGTGAAGAGCTCGCGGACCTCTTCCGGATCGGTGG
>WTGR01000259.1:0-3198 GCA_011523485.1 Acidobacteriota bacterium | reverse complement strand
CTGGCCGTCGGCCGGCATCGTCCAGGGCTGCGACTGCACGACGACGTCGGGCGAACCCAGCCGGTCCTCGAGCTCGAAGCGGTCGCCGGCCGGCCAGACCACCGGCGGCGGCAGGTCGGCCCGGTTGCCCAGCGGCGCGCCGGCGTCGACCCAGCGCACGATCGTGTCGATCTGCTCGTCGCTCAGCGACCGGTCGTTGATGAACTGTTGAATTCCGACCGTCTTGTCGAGATGCCACGGCGGCATCTCCCGCGACTGGACCCGCGCCTTGATCGACCGCGCCCAGGGCCGCGTCTCCTCGTAGGTGACCAGGGACATCGGAGCCATGCTGCCGACCCGGTGGCAGGTCTGGCACTTCTGCTGCAGGATGGGCGCGACGTCGCCGGCGAACGTCACGTCGGGCGCGGCCGACTGCGCCGCCGCACCGGCCGGGGCCAGCATGACGAGAGCGCCGAGCAGCACGGAAAATCCGATCCACCGCCGCCCGGATGCCAACTCGCGGTATTCCATGACGCACTCCCTGCCAACGTCGCGTTGGCGCTCACCCCATCCGATTCGCCGCAACGCCCGCCGGGTCGGCCGGCCGGGCCCGGTTTACGCATCCGTCACTCGGCCGCCGCCACGCGCACGCGGACGTACCCGTTCGTCCAGCAGCACTGGTTGCTCCTCCGCGACCCGTCGGCCGCCATCACTTGGAGTACGTAGTCCCCCGCATCGACGAAGGTCGCCGCGGTGCTTGCGTGCCCGTCCACGATGTCCGGGCTGTCTTCGCCGAACGTCACCGCGCCCGAGCCGCGAAACTTGCTCCACGTCACCGTGAGCTCCGGATCGTCGCGTCCCGAGCCGAGGCCGTCGTCGGTGACCCACACTTCGAGATCGAGCGGCGTCCCGACCGTCGCCGTGCGCTCCGACGCCGTTCCCTCGGGCCCCATGACGCCCTCGTCGCCGGGGGCGAAGCGCAGGACCGGGGGCGTGTTGCCGGGGCTGCGGCCAGCCGCCGCCTTCAACGGCTCGATCAGGTACTCGGGGTCGAGATTGACCGGGATCTCCAGCGTCTCGCCCCGCGAGGTCAGCGTCCAGGTGACATCGCCCGTCGTGCCGGCGGGAATCGTGATCACGAACAGGCCGATCTGCCGGCGGGGAAAGAACCACGTCGGCTGCCCCTGGTCCGCGGCGCCCGGCTGGACCCGGTTGTTCGGGCCGACCGGGATGTGCACCTCTTCCACGTAGTTGCGGTTGAAGTACCCGAACGAGGCGGCGATGTCGCCGTCCGGAAGCAGGTACCAGCCCTCGTAGACGGGGGAGACGCTCTGGCCCCGGTCGTGCCGGATCAGGCCGCCCGGCCGGGTGACCTGCGCCTGCAGGCTCTGCCAAGCCGGACCGCCTGCGACGGCCAGCGCAACGCCGACCACGCTCATCCCGAGAGCCAACCCGCTGACTCCGCGCATGATTCGGCATCTTCTCACAAACGCGCGCCGCGCGCACCGGTAACCGGAGCGCGCGGGTCCGCATCGCGCTGGTCGCCCGGCGCCCGCTGACGGCAGGTCCCCTCCGGAATCCGGATCACCGACTGGTCGGCGGTCGAACCAGAGCCTGCAGGATGGCGCGCAGGTCGTTGTGGACTTCCCGGTTGTCGGCGCGTACGTCGTCGATCCGCTTGTCGGTCGCCCGGTGTGCGTCGTCGATCCGCTTGCCGAGGTCGTGGCGGGTATCGTCTATCCGTTGGCCGATCAACGCGTGCGCCTGACTGTTCTGGCGCATGAGCATTCCAATGAGGCCGCCGAGGGTGCCGATGATCGCGACGACGCCGACGACGAACGTCCAAGTCTCCATCGACTCATCTTGAGCCGGATCGGGAACCCCGTCAAGGGACTGCGTGCCGGCGCGAACGGGCTTCGCCGGTGGCACGCTCGACTCCGTGTGGACCACAATGAGCTGGGCGGCTGATCTGGCTCACCGCGACGAGGCGGACGCCAGGTCGCCCACGTCGCGCGACATCGCCGGTGAGCGCCATCCTGTCGCTCGCTCCGGGCCGGCTCCAACCCACCCACACCTGTTGCGAGAGCCGAAGTGCTATCCTTGGTGAGTCCCGGGGAGAGTGCGGTGATCCAGTCATGAAAATAGAAGAGCAACCAAGTCCCAATCGAATCAAGGACCAGATTCTCACCGAGAATACAGCACAGACAGTACTGAAGCACCTCAAGGCGAACCAGTCGAACCGCCGACGCGTACTCGCCCGGTGGATATGGGAACTGTTGCAGAATGCCCGGGACACGTCCGTCGCCCTGCCAAGTGACCTCGTAGCCTCGGTTGTGTATGAAGACGGCAACTTGGTTTTTCAGCATACAGGTCGTCCTTTCACGATCTTTGAGGTAGGGCACCTCATTTTCCACGGTTCTACGAAGATCGAGGACAAGGGGACACTGGGCCGATATGGCAGCGGGTTTCTTACCACTCACTTGATATCCCCCGAAATCGAAGTATCAGGTCGCCTCGACGACGGTCGGAAATTCCAGTTCACCATACGACGAGAGGATGGATCGGTTCGGGAACTCAGCAAGTCCATGGAACGGGCCTGGCAGGAATTCAACGCATCTCTATCCGGGACTTGGGAGTCGAGGGAGTTCACGACTCGGTTTCGTTATCCCGTCACGGAGGATTCGATCGACGCGGTGGAAAGCGGCCTAGAGAAGTTGAGGCGCTGCGCGCCCTTCGTGATTGTTTTCAATCCAGAATTCTCGATGATCGAAGCCCGGTCGGCAGATGCTTGCACGAGCTTCCGGAAAGTCGATACAGGGCAAGCCACCGATAAGGAAGGCCCCTCGTTAGTCACCGTTTTGGAAAACAAAGATGGCAATGAGGTGCGAGTCGAGTATCTCCTGAAGAACGTTGGCCAGACGTCAGTTGTTGTTCCGCTCGAGCCCGTGGGCGGAGCCCGTGGGTGCATGTCGGCGATGGAAATGCCCAAGCTTTTCCTCGGTTTTCCGTTGGCAGGCACGGAGAATTTCAGCTTCCCCGTCGTGGTCAATAGCTTTGACTTTATGCCGACAGAGGATCGTGACGGCGTCTTCCTAGGACAGGGAACGGATGAGGCAACCAAGAAGACGGGCGAGACGCCGCCGGAGAAGCGCGCTGCGCAGAAGGCGTTGTATGCAAACCGCCGGCGTGTGCGCGGGCGGCGGGGTCGTCGCCTGCAAC
>WTGR01000825.1 GCA_011523485.1 Acidobacteriota bacterium | reverse complement strand
GTCGAAGTCCGGGCAGCCCGCCGTCAAGCTGGCGTTCGAGTTCCTCGTGCTCACGCCCGGTCGGCGGAGGTCAGACTCGCGACGTGGGAAGAGATGGACACGGCCGGTCGGGTGTGGACCGTGCGGGCGCTGCGAATGAAGGCCAAGCGGGAGCACCGCGTCCCGCTGTGCGGCCGGGCGCTGGTGATCCTCGACGCGGCGCGGGCGCTCGGTGACGGCAACCCGCTCGTGTTCCCGATGCAGAGCGGGAGGGCGATCTCGGCGTCGACGCTGCCGAAGATGCTCCAGTACCACGCGATCGCCGCCGTCCCTCATGGTTTCCGGTCGTCGTTCCGGGACTGTGCGGCCGAGCGGACCGACCATCCGGGGGAAGTCATCGAGGCGGCGCTGGCCCACGTGATCCAGAACAAGGTCGAGCGGCCTATGCCCGGTCGGACCTGTTCGAGCGGCGGCGGCTCCTGATGGACGACTGGGCCGAGTACCTCCGCGAAGAGCAGGGCAGGTGACGCTACGCCGGTAGGCTCCGCACCCGGACCGCGCGCAGTCCAAAGGCTCTTGCCGGCTGGGGCCGTGGTCCCGGAGGGTCGCGGCAGATCGTCGCGCCTCCGTGCCGGGACGGACGGCCCTACTCTTCTACCGTCCGGTCCCGGGATGGCGTAGGATTCGCGCATGCACGCGCCGAGACGAATCCGGCTGCCACTTCCCGGACCGTCCCGCTTCACCTCGCACTACATCTTGGCGGGCGTGCTGCTGACGCTCGTCTGGCTCCTCCTGCGAGGCTTGGCTCCGGCCGGCGGGCTGACTCGCAGCTTCCACTATCCCTTGGCCCCGGAGACCGACCCGCTCCGGTTCAATACTGCCAGGACCCCCGCCGCCGAGGAAGCGGCGGCGGACGTCGATCTGGCGTTTCTCGACGAGTTCCGGCGGCCGACCCGTCACTACTTCGCCCGCTGGCGCGGCGTGTGGTTTTCCCCCCGAGCGGAACGGATCGCGTTGTGGGCCGGAGCCGACGACGGTGTCGTCGTGCGGATCGACGGCGAGATCGTGATCGAGCGGCATCCTGCGGTCGGCATGCACACCGAGAGCCGCTCCGTCGCGCTCGAGGCCGGTCCCCACATGCTGGAGATCGACCACTGGCAGCGAGGAGGCGGGAGGGGCCTCCACGTGCGGTGGGCGCCGGCGGGCGGCGAGCCGCGGCTGCTCCGCGGCCGGCTGTTCCCTTCCGATCCGGGCGCCGCCGGCTACTGGTTGTCAGCCGGGTCGGCGCTGCTGGCGACGCTGGTGCCGCTCGTCTGGGCTGGCGGCGCCGCGTTGCTGCTCGTCGCGGCGGCGGTGCGGCGAATCTCTGCGCTGACCGTGCGAGAGGCGGGAGAGCGCCTGCGCACGGTAGCGTTCCCGGCCCTGCTCGGGCCCGCCCAGGTGCTCCTCTTCGGGCCCTGGACGGTGCACGCGACGAATCGGAGCGAGTTTCTGCTGTCTTTCTGGAGCTTGGTGTCGTCCTGGATCGCGCTGCTCGCGCTCGCCTCGGCACTCCTCGCCGCGCTGGGACTTCTGCTTCCGCCACGGGCGTTCCAGCGCTACGTGGCGGGGCTCTGCGCAGCGGGCGTGCTGCTGTGGGCGCAGGGCAACCTCCTCGTCGCCGACTACGGGGTGCTGGACGGCGGCGGTCTCGACTTGGCGTCGCACGTCCACCGGGTACCGCTCGAGGCCGGCCTGTGGGTTGGCGTGTTCGTCCTGGCGCTCGTCCTTCCCGGTGCCGCGAGCCGCGCGGCTCCCACGGCCAGCGCGCTGCTGATAGCGCTGCAGGCGGCCCTCCTACTGCTGGCGCCGCTCGCCCCGGCGGAGGCTTCCGGAGACTCGGCGGCGGACGAGTGGCAGTTGCCTCCTCCCGAGATCTACGAGCTCTCCGCCCGCCGCAACGTCGTCCACATCGTGCTGGACCAGTTCCCCACGTTCGCGTTCAGCGAGATACTGGACGCCGATCGGCCTGCCTTCGACCGTAACTGGTCGGGGTTCACCTTCTTCCGGGATCACCTGGGGGCGTTCCCGTCCACGAAGGCGACCGTACCGGCGATGCTCACGGGGATTCCGTGGCGCAACGAGGTGCCGTTCCACAGCTACCTGCGGCGGGATCCCTCGATCTTCGACGCTTTCGGCCGCCAGGGCTATCAGCTCCGCTCCCTCACGTCCTACGGTCGCGTCCACGGCGGGATCGGGGGGGTCTCAGGCGTCGAGTCAGCCCTCCGCTACACCATCCCCGCGCCCTACGGCAGCTACCGGGAGTACGTGGACTCGGCGGCGGCCCAATTGCTCGATCTGTCGCTTTTTCGGCACGCGCCCCACGGTCTCAAAGCCGGCGTCTACCGCGACGGTCAGTGGCGCCTACAGGCGGGAACCACGACCCGCCAGGGAGCGGCGCCGAAGCGGGCGTTCGGCGACGCCATGTTCGTCCAGGATTTCGCCGATCGGGCGTCGGTGGGCGGCGAAGCTCCGCTCTACGTTTTCTTGCACGTGTTCACGCCGCACACGCCGCTCGTCACGGACGCGGAATGCGCGTACACCGGCCGGCACATGCCACTCAACCTCGACAACTATCTGGCGCAGGCGCGGTGCGCGCTGCGGGTAGTGGGATTGCTGCTCGATCGCCTGCGGCAGCTCGACCTCTACGACCGCAGCGCTATCGTCGTCACCTCCGACCACGGGACGGCGCATTTCCCGCAGAGCGACAGTCCGCTCGCCGCGGTCGCGTCGCCGACGGGGACGTCGCTCCACACGCTGGAGCTGAACGCCACGCCGCTGCTGCTGGTCAAGCCGTTCGGTGCCGAGGGGCCGCTACGGGCTTCGGACGCCCCGAGCGCGGTCGTCGACCTGCCTGCCACCCTGCTCGATCTGGCCGGCTTCCCGAATACCATCGGCACCGGCACGTCGGTCCTCGCGCTCGACCCGGCGCGCCCCCGCGAGCGCACGTACGCGCACCATTCGTGGGCCCTCGGGTTGACCGCGAACACGTGGGCGGGCTCCTGGTTCGACGTGCTCCACCTCTTCACCGTCGACGGGCGGGTGGGCGACCCCGCCGCGTGGCGCTACCGGGAGGCGCTCTTCGGACCGGCTACGGACCGGGACGCACAGCGCCGGACACATCGCGTCGGGCTGACGGAGGAACAGCAGGCCGAGCCGGGCCTCTACCGGATGGGCGAGTACGCCGCCTTCTTCGTACCGGCCGACACCGGTCGTATCGCGTTCGACGTGCGCAGGGCGCCGGGCGCCGGGGCAGGGAGCGTAACCGTACGGGTCGACGGTGAGGTCGTCGGCCGTCACTCGCTCTCGGGCGGGGCATGGCGCACGCTGGAGTACGCGGTGGCCGCGCGCGACGCGGCCAATAGCCCCTACTGCGTCGAGCTGCTGGTGGATCCGGTCGGACGCGAGACCGGCGGCGTGACCGGCGGCGTCCTTCTGCGGGGCGACTTCTGAGGTCGCTGGGCCCGCTGCCGCACTCCGGCCTCCGGTAAGGACGGCCGCGGATCGAACCGCGGCGCGTTGAGCATGGATCCCGGTGGTCCGCGGGTAACCGTTCGGCCAAGGCGGTATTTTGTACTGGTAACGCGAATCGATATTCGCTATGGTCTCGGCCATGGCGAGTCGGGACACGGAAGCCCAACCGGTTCCCGAAGGGGCTTCGCTGCCCGGGCGGCCGTGCTGGCGACGGCTGTATGAGCAGGCGCGAGCTCGTGCCGAGGCGGCCGAAGCGCGGTCGGAAGCGCTGAAGCGGGCGGAGGTGTCCGCGCGTTGCGAAGCGGGCTATTGGAAGTGGCAGTTCGAGTCGTCGCGGCGCAAGCGGCTGGCGGCGGTCGAGCAGTCGAAGGAAGCCCGCCGTGCGGCGAAGGACGCGTTGGCGCTGCAGTCGGAGGTAGCCCGTCTCGGCAAGCTGCTTGCGGATGCCGGCGTCGAGTCGGGCCGGTACAGCGAGATGTCGTTGCGCCGGGAGATTGCCCGGTTGCGCAAGGCGGCGCCGGCGGCGGAGGTCCAGGCGGCCGAGATTCGCCGGCTGCACAAGGTTCTGTGCAAGGAGCGCGACGACAAGGCGTCGCTGCGCCGGCTGCTGCACGAGACCGTCCGGCTCTACGATGGGACGCGTCGGCTTCGCGACCAGCACGACCGGGTTGTGTCGCTGTCGGACGACGTTGGGCGGCTGCGGTATGCGTTGCAGCGGTCCGAGGCGTTGAAGGAGCGCCTGAAGGTCCGACTGCAACGCAGGACGGAGTCGGCGCGGGCGATGTCGCCGGCTGCGTCGGACGTGGCTCTGCGCCAGGCTCTGGCGAAGTCGCGTCGCCGGAAGGCGGCGCTGGTTCGGCTGCGGAAGGAGAACGCGCGGCTGCGTCGGACGGTGCAGGCGTCGCGGCGGCGGGTCGGGACGCAGGAGGCGGAGATTGCGAAGCTGCGCGCGACCCGGGCGGTGCTGTCGAAGGCGTTGCGCGGGCGCAAGAGCGAGAAGCGGGAGCGGCCGGGCACCAGCCGCCCGCGCGGCCAGCAGTGTGGCGCTCCCGGCCACGGCCGCACGCCGCGTTGCGGCCTGGAGGAACGCATCGAGGAGCGCAGTCTGCCGGCCGCTGCGCGCCGATGTTCCGGTTGCGGGAAGCCCTACGCGGCGGTCGGCGTGAAGGAGTCGGCCCTGGTCGAGATCGAGGTCCGGGCCCACCGGCGGGTGATCCGCCGTCGACGCTGGCGCCGATCCTGCGCGTGCGCCTCGTCGCCGGCGGAGGTTTTGGCGCCTCCGGCGCCGCGGCTGTTCGACAAGACGCCCTACGGCACCAGCGTCTGGTCGCGGGTGCTGTATGAGCGCTACGCGTGCCTGCGCCCGCTGCAGCGGGTCGGCGCCTGGCTGGGCGACCAGGGGCTGCCGGTCTCGTCGGGGACACTGGCCGACAGCGTG
>WTGR01000019.1 GCA_011523485.1 Acidobacteriota bacterium | reverse complement strand
CACGACTGGTACCGCTTCGTCCTCTCGTTCCCGTCGCACCTGGTGCGCGACTACCTCCACACCTTCGGGGTGGATTCGACGCAACGGGTTCTCGATCCCTTCTGCGGCACCGGCACGACGCTGGTCGAGTGCAAGAAGCTCGGCATCCCGAGCGTCGGGATAGAGCGCAATCCGATGGCCGGCTTTGCGAGCCGGACCAAGGTGGACTGGAGCGTCGATCCCGAGGCGCTTCTCTCGCACGCCAGGGAAGTCGCCGAACGCGCGCTGACGAGGCTCCACGAGGACGGCATCGATGACCTCGGCGTGGCGCCGCTGTTCCAGACGGAAGGGCGGCGGACCGCCGAGCTCCGGACACTGTCCCCCGAACTGCTGAGTCTTCTGCTGAAGAACTCCATCAGCCCGCTGCCGCTCCACAAGACGCTCGTGCTGCTCGACACGCTGGAGCAGCATCGCGACGAGGCTGTCCGCGAGCATGAGAGGCTTGCCCTGGCGACGGCGCTCGTCTCGGGCATCGGCAACCTGCATTTCGGACCGGAGGTGGGCGTCGGAAGGGTGCAGGAGGACGCCCCGGTCACCGGCCCGTGGCTCGAGCGAGTCCGCAAGATGGGCGATGACCTCGCGGCGCTGAAGGCACGGGCGGGGACCGAGGCCACGGTGCACCTGGCAGACTCGCGTGCGGCGGAGGAGCTCCTGGAGCCGTCATCCATCGACGCGGTGATCACGTCTCCGCCGTATCCCAACGAGAAGGACTACACGCGGACGACCCGGCTGGAGAGCGTGCTGCTTGGTCTAATCCGGAGCAGGCAGGAGCTGCGCGGCCTGAAGCAGGGCCTTGTGCGGTCGAACACGCGCAGCGTCTACAAGGCAGACACCGACGACGCCCTCGTCGCCGAGCACGAGGGCATACAGCGCATCGCCCGGCGCATCGAGGAGCGCCGGATCGAGCTCGGCAAGACGTCCGGCTTCGAACGCCAGTACGCGCGGGTCACGAAGCTGTACTTCGGTGGCATGGTTCGGCACCTGTCCGGCCTTCGGAGCCGTCTGCGTCCCGGCGCGAGACTCGCGTACGTCGTCGGCGATCAGGCCTCGTACCTGCGAGTGATGATCCGGACCGGCCGGATCCTCGGCGAGCTCGCCCAGCGCCTCGGCTACGAGCTGACTGCCATCGACCTGTTCCGAACGAGAATCGCCACCGCCAGCAAACAGCAGCTCCGGGAAGAGGTCGTGCGGCTTCGCTGGCCCGGCTGATGCGTCGAGTCCTGACTGTCGCTGCCATGCCCAAACCGAATGCTTACGCCGCCATCATCGAGGAGATCTTCCTTTCGAACTTCGAGAAGGGAATGAAGCGGGTTGATTTCGAGAGACCCGATATTGCGGCCGCCGCCGAGCGGCGTGGCGTCCCGGCCCCGAGCAACGTCGGGGACGTGGTCTACAGCGCGCGGTATCGAAGGACGTTGCCCGAGTCAATTCAGGCCACCGCCACCGAGGGGCACGAGTGGATCATCCGAGGCGCAGGGCGGGGTCGATACTGCTTCGTCCTGACGCGACCGATTCGGCTCGCCCCCAACGAGCAGATGGCGTTCACGAAGGTGCCGGATGCCACACCGGGCGTCGTTGCGATGTACGCCCTTGGAGACGAGCAGGCCCTGCTGGCCAGAGTGCGGTACAACCGGCTCATCGACATCTTCTTGGGCATCACGTGCTACTCGCTCCAGAACCATCTGCGGACAACCGTGCCCGACATCGGCCAAGTCGAGACGGACGAGCTGTACGTCGGGGTCGACGCGAGGGGCTGCCAGTACGTCATCCCGGTCCAGGCCAAGGGCGGAAGCGACACGCTGAACATCGTGCAGATCGAGCAGGACATGGCCCTTTGCGAGTCGCGCTTTCCGGAACTGGTCTGTCGCCCGGTGGCCGCGCAGTTCACGCGCGCCAACGTGATTGCGCTCTTCGCCTTCGAGAAGATCGAGGACGAGGTGAAGGTCCTTCGGGAAAGCCACTACAAGCTGGTAGACCCCAGCGAGTTGACGGACGAGGATCTGGCTGCGTACCGGCGGCGCACATGATGTGGACCGCGTTGATCGCAAGTGCCGGAATCGGCTGTCTATGGGCCGCCATCGCGTTGCTTAACATCGACGCTGATCGTTACGATGTTGCGTGATGCCCCAGCTCACGTTCATCGTCGCCGTCTTGGTGGTCGACACGCGGCTCCTCGCGATTGGGGACCACCTGGATCAACGCAGCACCGGTCCCCGGAGGCGACGCTGCTGGGGGATTCTGTGCCGGCGAGTGCCGGCGGCGTTTCTGATCGCCGTCTGGCTGGTGTGCAGCTGACGGAGGGGATGAAGGAATTGCAGAGCATGGATACACTGTTCTTGTTCGTAACAGCAGTCGCGACGAGTATTTCGGCATATATTGCATGGACTAATATCGCGACGAGTATCAGCGTCAACATCAGGCAGCGAGATAATGGAGACTATAGTCTGGGGCTCTACCTGGAACAGCATAGCGGTCGGCCAGCTCGCGACGTTGTCGTCCACATTTGGGTGAATGGTAAGGTGTTGCCGCCGTTTGGACATCCATCAATGAAGACTGGTCAGTCAATCCAAATAGGCGTCATACCTACAGCAGGCGGTATCCGATGGTATGACGCTGTTCGGCACGAGGAAATACCGCTAAGAACACTACGTGTTGAGGCCGAGTTTGGTTCATGGTGGCGGCGGAATGGCTACGCCGGTCGGGGTAAGGCGTTATTGGATATGCGGGATGGCGATGCACTGCAGCGATCGCTACGACTGCATTTGTGGGATCCTGAATCACGAAGAGATAGAGCAATCCGTGAGGCGTGCGAGGAACACAGAAAGTGGGCGAGGTATAGGAACGAAGCTGAACGGCGTCGGTTATTCCGATCCATGCAGCAGCAGGAAGAAGATAGCGGTGACTGATGGTGGACGCGGTGTCGCTCGGGCAGGTGCTGGCAGGAACGGGAACGTCGAGGACGCGTTGCAATCGTACGAACGAGACCGGAGGGAGAACCGCGCGCCAGCCCCATGACCGGGCTCGGAGAGCCTACCGGCTGACGTCGGTGGTGCCTCTCTCGGCCGCCGCGGCAACGACTGGTTCCGAGTTCACCGGAGGTAGTATCTCCGCGCTCGAGTTCTGCCGGCGGCCCGTGCCAGTCCGACGCGCACGAGCTCGTTCAGCATCCCGCGGGCGAAAGCGGGTGCCGCGTCCAGCACAGTGGCTGCCTCGGTCGTGGAGAGGCTTCCCCGTCGGCGGATTTCGTCGAGCAGCGATTGCCGCTTCCGGTTCTGCTTCGCCATTCCGGGACTGCCCACCAGACGGACCATCGCGCCCGACAGCACGTAGCGGCTTCCGCCGCGGCGACCGACACGCGTCAACAGTCCTTTCGCAACCGACTGTGCGAGCACCGTATCGACATCGGTTTCCGGCAGCATGCCGCGCAGTTCGCGCGGCGTAACGGCGCCCTCGCGCCGGGCGGCGACCAGCGCGCGGCGCTCGCCGGCTGTCACGTCGTCTCGTCCGAGCCGGTTCAGCCAGACTTGGTCTTCGACATCGACCAGCATGCGGTTCCGCAGCGTCACGGTCACCGAGCTCGCGGTGGCCTCGAAGACCGGGGGCTCCAGCAGTCGAGCCTCCATCTCCCGGTACATGCGATCAATGCCGTCGCCGTACTCTTCCACGAGTCCCAGCGTCTTCAATACCCGCATGATGCGCGGGTTCCGGCTGTAGTGCTCCGCGCGCATGTTGCCGAGGGTGATGTGTCCGGGCAGCGATCCCGGACTGCGCACTTCGATGCGATCGTCCCAGACGGTGATGTCCACCGTCGCGCCGGTCAGGCCGTAGTCGCGATGCGCCAGCGCGTTGACGATCGCCTCGCGCAGCACCGGTTCGGGATACTCGGGCAGCGCTTCGCGCCGCGAGCCGGTAACGGTCTCGAACTGCCGAGTGTGAGCGGCCAGGAAGCCCAGACAACAGTCGACGGTTTCAGCCAGCGGACCGGAGCACTCCTCGCGCGCGGAGGAAGGACCGGGACCAGGTCCGACCCCCGTGCGGCGCACGAGCTGCACCGCCGCTCCGCGGACCTGCGGCTGCGGCTTTGACGCGAAGAGCACGAGTGCGGCCCGCAGGACACGCGATTCCAGCGGCGGTGACGAGGCGACGGCGACGCCGAGGTCGGTCAGAGCCCGCTCGATGGCATCCCGCTTCACTGTCGGCCGTCCATCCGCCGTCAGCGCCTGATTGACGGCTGCGATGTCGAAGGCCGACAGATCGACGACCGCGAGAGGTTCGTCCTCTCCGGCTCGATGTTCGCGCTCGCGAACGAACCGCCCCATTGCGTCGCCGCGCAGCGGTTGCGAGTCGCCGCCCACGCGCCGCAGCAGCCGGCCGTCGGGTGTCGTGACGACCCGGCCGCGTACCTCCGGTACGACGCAGATGGTCAACTGCACGTCACCGACGACGATCGGACGAAGTTGCACGTCCACTCCGCACTCGGTGGCGATGCGCGTGATGCGATCCTGGGTATTCTGGGAGAGTGGACAGCCGGTGATCGCCCGCTGATCGTCGACGCCGTGGACGATCAACCCGCCATGGGTCATGGCCATGGCCGCGATCGTGTCGCGAATATCGGCCGGCACGCCGCGTTTGAAGTCGAGCCCTGCGTGCTCGAGCTGCCCGAACAGGTCCCAGAATTCCTTCGGTGAGAGCTGCTGTGGTATGTCTCCAATCCTCGGAACGGAGGCCATGACCGCAAGATTATCAAATCTTTCCAGAGAAAGCCCTCTTGTGCGGCCTATTGGGACAAAGATTGCAAAATGTTTCCCGACAATCGGCCGCGGCGGATCGTCTGACCTGCCCGCACGTGAAACGCCCGTCACCCGCCGAAGCGCCAGCTCAGCGCCATCTTCACCCGCCGCCCCTTCGGGT
>WTGR01000106.1 GCA_011523485.1 Acidobacteriota bacterium | reverse complement strand
GGCGACCGGGTCGACGTGCCGCCCAAGAAGGTGCCCTACTTCAAGCCCGGCAAGGAGCTCAAGGAGCTGATCAACCGCGACCCGGACAGGCTCTCGCCGGGCGCGGCGGACGTCCGGTCGCCGGCGCCGCCGATGGCCGGTGGCGCCGACGCATTCCCGAAAGCGAGTCGCATCGAGCACGAATCGGAGCCCCCGCGCCCGTTGCGCGGCGTACGCCCGCCGGTGGGCCTTCGCCGTCAGGCATCGCCCCGTTGATCCGCCGCCTGCCGTGAGGGTGCTTTCCGGTGCAACGCCTCTGGGCCCCGTGGAGACTGGAGTACGTGACCGGCGCCGCCGGCGGTGAGTCGCCCGCGTGCGTCTTCTGCGCCGCCCTCGACCCGGCGAGCCCGTCGCCCTACATCGTGTTTCGCGCAGAGCGCACTTTCGCGATTCTGAACAAGTACCCCTACAACAACGGCCACCTGATGGTCGTCCCGATGCGGCACGTCGCCCGTCTCGCGGATATGACCACGGCGGAGCTGACCGAGCTGATCACGCTCACGCGGGTCGCCGAGACGGCCCTGACGGAGTCCTACCGCGCGCACGGCATCAACGTCGGCATGAACCTCGGCCGCCCGGCCGGCGCGGGCGTGGTGGGCCACCTGCACGTGCACCTCGTGCCGCGTTGGGACGGCGACACCAACTTCATGACGGTCGTCGGCGATACGCGCGTGGTTCCCGAGGAGCCTGCCGCAAGCGTGGCCCGCCTGCGGCCGGTCTTCGAGCGCCTGGCCGCGGCGCCGTCGGGCGGGGATGCGCCATGCACCTCGAGCTGACGGCCGAGCAGGCGCGCTTTCAGCAGGCGGCGCGGGATTTCGCCGACACCGTGGTGGCGCCGCGCGCCGCGGCGATCGACGCGTCCGACCGGTTCCCGGCGGATCTCGTGTCCGCGGCGGCAGAGCGGGGGCTGCTGGGCGTGACGGTGCCGGAGGCTTGCGGCGGCGCCGGCCGCGACTACGTCAGCTACGCGCTCGCGATCGAGGCGGTGGCCGCCGCCAGCGCGACGCTGGGCGCCGTCCTGGTCGTCAACAACTCGCTCGTGGCCGAGGTTCTGCAGCGCTTCGGCACGGTCGAACAGAAGGAACGCTGGCTCGCGCGGCTCGCGTCGGGTCGGAGCCTCGGGGCGTTCGCCCTGTCGGAAGCGCAGGCGGGAACCGACGCGGCGCGGCAGGAAACGACCGCCGCGGGGGCGGGTGACGGCTACGTGCTGCGGGGGCGCAAGGTCTGGGTG
This sequence comes from Acidobacteriota bacterium, assembly GCA_011523485.1. Next base: position 3,686 of record WTGR01000106.1, on the reverse strand, counting down.
GCCAACGGCGCCGCGGCCGAGGTCGCGGTGGTCTTCGCGGCGACCGGGCCGGCCGCCGCCGGCCGCGGCGTGAGCGCCTTCCTCGTCCCGACGGACCGGCCGGGGCTGACGCGCGAGCCGACGGCCGACCCGCTCGGGGTGCGTGGTCTCGGGTGCGTCGATCTGCGGCTCGACGACGTCGAGGTCGGTCCCGACGCGTTGCTGGCCGGCCCCGGCCGGGGATTCGAGGTCGCGAAGTGGGCTTTGGACGGGGGCCGTATCGCCATCGGGGCCGAGGCGCTGGGCGTCGGGCGGGCGGCGTTCGACGAGGCGTTGCGTCACGCCCGGACCCGCGAGAGCTTCGGCCGTCCCATCGGCCGGTACCAGGCGATCCAGTGGCCGATTGCCGACACCGCCACCGAGCTGGAGGCGGCGCGCATGCTCGTCCTGCGCGCGGCGGCGGCCAAGGACGTGCGGGAGCGGATCCCGCTGGAAGCCTCGATGGCCAAGCTGGCCGCCTCGGAGGCGGCCCTGCGCGCCGCGGATCGCGCGATGCGCATCCTCGCCTCGGCCGGCTACCGGCGCGGCACGGTGGTGGAGCGGCTGCTCCGGGACGCGCGGGCGCTGGAGATCGTGGCCGGCACCTCCGAGGCGCAGCGGATGATCATCGCCGCGCAGGTGGCCGGCGGGACGGGTTCGGGCTGAGAGGTTCGCGACGTGCGACTCGAAGACCTGCAGCCCAGGAGCGCGGTCCGGGGCGTTCACCCGGACGGTCCCGTCACCGTCGTCAGCGTGCGGTGGTTCGGCTCGGAGGCGCTGGAACTGACGTACAAGACGGCGTCCGGCGCGGTCGCCAACGAGTTGCTGTACCGCCACGACGAGGCCCGCCTGGAGATCGTCGACCGGGGGCGGCCCTGGAGCTTCGACGGCGACGGCGCGCTGTTCCGGCTGGTTTCGGAAGCACAACGCATTCGGCTCGCGCATCTGTTCGACCCGGTGCTGGCGGTGCACACCTCCGTGGTGGAGCCGCTGCCGCACCAGATCACCGCGGTGTACGAGTCGATGCTGCCCCGGCAGCCGTTGCGCTTCCTCCTGGCCGACGACCCCGGCGCCGGCAAGACGATCATGGCCGGACTGCTGATCAAGGAGCTGGTCGCCCGCGGCGACCTGGAGCGCTGCCTGATCGTCTGCCCGGGCGGCCTTGCCGAGCAGTGGCAGGACGAGCTGTACCGCCGGTTCCAGCTTCCGTTCGAGATCCTGACCAACGACAAGCTCGAAGCCGCCCGTACCGGCAACTGGTTCCTCGAGACGAACCTCGTCATCGCCCGGCTGGACAAGCTGTCACGGAACGAGGACGTGCAGCAGAAGCTGCAGGCGCCGGAGGCGGATTGGGATCTCGTCGTGTGCGACGAGGCGCACAAGCTCTCGGCGACGTTCTTCGGCGGCGAGATCAAGTACACGAAGCGCTATCGTCTGGCGCAGCTCCTGTCGGGCCTGACGCGCCACCTGCTGCTGATGACGGCAACGCCGCACAACGGCAAGGAAGAGGACTTCCAGCTCTTCCTGGCCCTGCTCGACGGCGACCGTTTCGAGGGGCGCTTCCGCGATGGCGTGCACGCGGCCGACGTATCGGACCTGATGCGGCGCATGGTGAAGGAGCGGCTGCTGAAGTTCGACGGCAAGCCGCTGTTTCCGGAGCGGATCGCCTACACCGTCCCCTACGAGCTGTCCGACGAGGAAGCTCGCCTCTACACGGCCGTCACCGACTACGTGCGGGAGGAGTTCAATCGCGCCGACGCGCTGGCCAACGCCAAGCGTGCCGGCACGGTCGGTTTCGCGCTGACCATCCTCCAGCGCCGCCTCGCGTCGTCGCCCGAGGCGATCTACCAGTCGTTGCGCCGGCGTCGCGAGCGGTTGGAGAGCCGCCTGCGCGAGCTGGAGGTGCTCCAGCGGGGTGGCAAGCTGGCCGTCGGCGTCGGGTTCACGGTGCCGGAGCTGGATCCGGAGGACGTCGAGGATCTCGACGATGCGCCGGAACAGGAGGCCGAAGACACAGAGGCACATATTCTCGACCAGGCGACCGCCGCCCGCTCCATTGCGGAGTTGAAGGCGGAGCTGGAGACCTTGAAGACGCTCGAGAAGCTGGCGCTCGGCGTACGCCGCGGGGGCCGGGATACCAAGTGGCGCGAGCTGGCCAGCCTGTTCGGCGACATCTTCACGACGGCCGGGCTCGACCGCCGCCTCCGCGAGACCCCGTACGGCGCCGGCACGATTCCGCCGCACCGGGCCTCCCCGCGCCAGAAACTCGTGCTCTTCACCGAGCACCGGGACACGCTGCGCTACCTGCAGGAGCGCATCACGACGCTGCTCGGCCGCGAGGAGTCGGTCGTCGTCATCCACGGCGGCGTGGGCCGGGAGGAACGTCTGGCCGTGCAGGAGGCGTTCCGGCACGACCCGCAGGTGCAGGTGCTGCTGGCGACCGACGCCGCCGGCGAGGGCATCAACCTGCAGCGCGCCCACCTGATGGTCAACTACGACCTGCCCTGGAATCCGAATCGCCTGGAACAACGCTTCGGGCGCATCCACCGGATCGGCCAGACCGAGGTCTGCCATCTGTGGAACCTGGTCGCGGACGACACGCGCGAGGGCGACGTCTATCGCCGTCTCCTGGAGAAGTTGGAAAAGGCCCGGGAGGCGCTCGGCGGCCAGGTCTTCGACGTGCTCGGAAAGCTGGAGTTCGAAGGACGGCCGTTGCGCGAGCTGCTGCTCAACGCCATCCGCTACGGCGAGCAGCCGGAGGTGCGGGCCCGGCTGGACACCGCCGTCGATCAGGCGCTCGACCGCACCGCGTTGCAGGACCTGCTCGAGGACCGGCAGCTCGTGCACGACGCGATGGACGCCACGCGGATCCAGCGCGTGCGGGAAGAGATGGAGCGGGCGGAGGCGCGGCGCCTGCAGCCGCACTACGTCGAATCGTTCTTCCGCGAGGCGTTCCGGCGGCTCGGCGGGACGGCGAAGCAACGCGAGGCGCGCCGCTACCAGGTGACGCACGTCCCGGCGCTCATCCGAGGCCGTGATCGCGTGATCGGCGTCGGCGAGCCCGTGCTGCCGCGCTACGAACGGATCGCGTTCGAGAAGCCGCTGGTGGCGCCGCCCGGCAAGCCGCCGGCGGCCTTCGTCTGCCCGGGCCATCCATTGCTCGACGCCGTCATCGATCTCACCCTGGAACGCCACCGCGACCTGCTGAAGCGCGGCGCCGTGCTCGTCGACGAGCGCGACGTCGGTACCGCGCCACGCGTGCTCTTCTCCATCGAACATACGATCCAGGACGGAAGCGTCAACCGCACGGGCGAGCGGCGCGTCATCTCGAAGCGAGTGCTCTACGTCGAGCTCGGCGTGGACGGCGCGCCGCGCCACCTGCACTATGCGCCCTACCTCGACTACCGCCCGCTGATGGAAGAAGAGCCCGCGGTCGACGCTTTTCTGGAACGGTCGGAGTGCGCCTGGATCGATGCGGATCTGGAACAGAAGGCGCAGGCGTACGCCGTCGCCCACGTCGTTCCGGAACACCTCCGGGAGGTCCGCGACGCCCGCCTGGCACTGATCGCGAAGACCCAGGCGGCGGTGAAGGACCGCCTCACCAAGGAGATCGCGTTCTGGGACAGCCGCGCCGAACAGCTCAAGCTCGACGAAGAGGCCGGCAAGAC
>WTGR01000564.1 GCA_011523485.1 Acidobacteriota bacterium | reverse complement strand
AGTCGCCCAACTCGTCGCGCAGGGCGTCGCGGTCGCCGCGGTCGATGGCGTCGACCACCTCGTAGGTCTCCTCGATCACGAACGGGCGTAGCGACTCCAGCGTCTGCTGCCGATCCCAGGCACAGCCGTCCTCGGCGCGCAGCCGCCGCATCAGATCCACGAGCCGCTGGAAGCCGTCTCCCGCCGTCCCGCGGGGCTCCTCCGGTTCGATTGACATGGTGGCGTATGCTAGCAGTCCGTGTTCGAGGTCACTTTCAACGCGTTCGTCGTGTCGCTGGCGACGACCGCCGCCGTGCACTTCGGCGACCTGGCCGACCCGGCGACGGGGCGTCCGGGTAAGGCCAACCTGGAGGGTGCGGGACAGGCTGTCGAGATGCTCGCGCTGCTGGAGCGCAAGACGGCCGGGAACCTTACCGCCGGCGAGGCGGCGTTCCTCGGCCAGGTGCTCGCCGAGCTGCGGCGGCGGCTGGTCGACGCGCATCGGGAGCGAACGCAGGCGGTCCGCGCGGCCGGGGGCGGCCGGCCGTAGCCGCTCCCGACGACCGTGCGCATCACCTTTCTCGGCACCGGAACCTCGGCCGGGGTGCCCGTCATCGGTTGCGACTGCGCCACCTGTCGGTCGGACGATCCGCGCGACAAGCGCTGGCGGCCCTCCCTGGCGCTCGGCCTCGACGACGGGACCTCGGTGCTGGTCGACGCCTCGCCGGATCTGCGCGCGCAGGCGCTGCGGTTTCACCTCGCGCGGGTCGACGCGATCCTCCTGACGCACGCCCACGCCGACCACGTGCTCGGCCTCGACGACGTGCGCATCTACAACTTCCGCCAGGGGGGCGCGATTCCCTGCTACGGGGCCGCGCGGGCGCTGGCCCGCGTGCGGCGGATGTTCGACTACGTCTTCGACCCCGCCACCCCGAGGGGCGGCGGACTTCCGCAACTCGCCCTGCGCGAGCTGGCGGGCCCGTTCTCGCTGGGCGGCGCCACCATCATCCCGGTTCCGCTCCTGCACGGGACGCTGCCGGTGCTCGGGTTCCGCATCGGCGCCTTCGCCTACCTGACCGACTGCAACGCCATTCCCGACGCCTCGTGGCCGCTCCTCGAAGGCCTCGACATCCTCGTCCTCGACGCGCTGCGCCACAAGGCGCACCGGACGCACTTCACCGTCGAGCAGGCGGTCGGCGCCGCCCGCCGCATCGGCGCCCGCCGCACGCTGTTCACCCACATGACGCACGACCTGCCGCACGCGGCCACCTGCGCCGCGCTGCCGGCCGGCGTCTCGCTCGCCTACGACGGACTGGAGATGGACGTCGCGCCGGCCGCGACGGAGCACCTGCTGGTTCCGGGGCGCGCCGCTGCCGCGCTCTACTGATTGGCGGGTCTTCTACAGGCTGAGACTCCGAAGGAAGACTCCCGGGGGGGACCGGTTATCCGCCTCTGGATTATCATGGCGGGATCGCGCATGGATGTCATTCACTATCCTGACGACCCACGGCCCACCCGCTGGCAGCAGACGGTCCTCGCGCTCGGCAACTTCGACGGCATGCACCGCGGGCACGCCCGGATCGTCGAGCAGGTGCGGCTCCGCGCCGACGAGCGCCACGCCACCGCGGCCGCCCTGACCTTCAATCCGCATCCGCCGCGCGTCGTGCGTCCCGACAAGGCGCCGCCGCTGCTGATGACGCAGGCCCAGAAGCTCGATGCCTTCGCCGCGGCCGGCATGGATGCCGCCGCCATCGTGCGCTTCACGCCGGAGCTCTCGCAATGGGATCCGGAGCGGTTCGTCCGCACCGTGCTCGTCGAATGGCTGCAGGTGGCGGAGGTCTGCGTCGGCGCCAACTTCCTGTTCGGCCGGCACCGCAGCGGCAACTTTTCGCTGCTGCGGTCGCTCGGCGCCCGCTACGGGTTCGAGGCCGAGAAGATCGACCCGGTGCGCTACAAGGAGTTCGTCGTCAGCAGCACCCGCCTGCGGCGCCTGATCGCCGACGGGCGCGTGGACGAGGCGGGCGCGCTGCTCGGCCACCACTACATGATCGACGGCACGGTGGAGCGGGGTGCAGGGCGCGGCCGGGACCACGGCGTGCCGACCGCCAACCTGCGGACGGAGAACGAGCTGCTGCCGCCCGACGGGGTCTACGCGACGACCGCAACGATCGAGGGCGTGCTGCACGCGTCGGTGACCAACGTCGGGGTGCGGCCGACGTTCGGGCCGGACGGCGCGCGGACCATCGAGACGCACCTGTTCGACGCGGACCTCGATCTCTACGGCCGGCCGCTGCGGCTCGCGTTCATCCAGCGGCTGCGCGGCGAGCAGGCGTTCGAGGACGCGGCGGCGCTCAAGCGGCAGATCGACGCGGACTGCGTGCAGGCGCGGGCCCTGTTCCAGCAGATTTCCCTGTAGTGTTTATGGCGGTGTCCGACGACGCGAGGGAGGATCCGGGTGCCGTACGGTGCGAGTTGACGCTGCCCTGCGACGCGCGGTTCCGGGCGCTCCGCGAGTGCGTGGTCGAGCGCCTGGCCGCCAGCCTGGGCTGCGCCGGGGCCGAGGCGGCCGCCCGCGCGGTGGTGCTGGCGACGAGCGGCCTGGTCGATCACCCGGCCGGATCGGTCTACTCGCGCGTGACGTTGACCTTCACCGCGGGCGGCGGGGTCCTCACGATTCGCGTCCGGTATCCGGTCGACACGGTCGCCGCGGAGACGGCCCCCGGGCCGGGGGTCGAGTCGATTCTGAGCGAAGGAGGCAGCGATGCGCCCCTCGTCGTCATGCGCCGCCTCGCGAGCCGGGTCGAGTTCGGCCGCGTGGACGGCGTCGAGTGCTGCACCCTGGTCGCGCCGTTGACCGCAACGACCTGACCTCCAACGATTCACTGCCGTCGATTTGCGCGCCATCCCCATGCGTCTCTACAACACGCTGACCCGCCGGACAGAGGACTTCGCCCCGCTCCGCGACGACACCGTGCGCATGTACGCCTGCGGCCTGACCGTCTACGCGCGCGGGCACATCGGCAACTTCCGCACCTTCGTCTGTCTCGACGTGCTGCGCCGCGCGCTGCGGCACGTGGGCGGCTACCGCATGCGGCAGGTCGTCAACTTCACGGACGTGGACGACAAGACGATTGCCGGCGCCCGCAAGGCCGGGGTCCCGCTGCGGGAGTACACCGACCGCTACATCGCGGCGTTTCGCGAGGACGCGGAGGCGCTCGGCATCGAACCGGCGGAGGAGTCGCCGCGGGCGACCGACGAAGAGAACCTGCGGTCGATGGTCGAGACCATCGCGGCGCTCGAGGCGCGGGGGCACGCCTACCGCAGCGACGGATCGGTCTACTTCCGGATCTCCACGCTGCCCGGCTACGGCAAGCTCGCGCGGCTCGATCACGCCGGCATGCAGGACGGCGCGCGGATCGACAGCGACGAGTACGCCAAGGACGCGGCCCGCGACTTCGTCCTGTGGAAGGCGACCGGACCGGACGAGCCGACCTGGGACTACGGCGTCGGCCCCGGACGTCCGGGCTGGCACATCGAGTGCTCCGCGATGGCGCTGCGCCTGCTCGACGGGTCTCCCATCGACATCCACGCCGGCGGCGTCGACCTGATCTTTCCCCATCACGAGAACGAGATCGCGCAGTCGGAGGGTTCGACGGGGGAGCAGTTCGCGCGCTTCTGGGTCCACGTCGAGCACCTGCTGCTCGGCAGCGACGTGAAGATGTCGAAGTCGCTCGGCAACGTGCTCAACGTGCAGGACGTCCTCGACCGCGGCCACCGGGCGTCGGCGCTGCGCTACGTGCTGCTGTCGACCCACTATCGCAAGCAGCTCCGTTTCGGCTGGGACAGCCTGGCGCAGGCCGAGGAGGCGTTGCGGCGGCTGATGGACTGCCTGGGGCGGCTGGAGTCGGTGACCGGGACGGCCGCCGGCGCACCGATGTCCTTCCCGGCGGGCCGGGCGGCAATCCGCGAGCGGGTCGAGACGGCGCGCGAGACGTTCCGGGCTCGAATCGCCGACGACCTCAACACGCCCGGCGCCATCGGCGCCATGTTCGAGCTGGTGCGCGACGTCAACACGGCGATCGATGCGGGCGAGCTGGGGGCGGACGATGCGCAGGCCGTGCGCGAGGCCTTCGACCGCTTCGACGACGTGCTGGGGGTCATCGCGCTCCGGCGCCGGGAGGAGGCCGCTCCGCCGGTTGACGTGGCCGAGATCGAGCGGCTCATCGAGCAGCGTCGCGCCGCGCGGCGGCAGCGGGATTTCGGCGCCGCGGATCGCATTCGCGACGAGCTGGACGCGCGGGGGATCGTCCTGGAGGACACGCCCGCCGGCACGCGCTGGAAGCGGAAATAGGTGCGCCGGAGGAGGGCGGCCGCGGTCCGCCCGGCCCGTGTGACGGCGTCTCCCGGCTGCGGCGGTGCGGGTGGCCGGGGTCTTGCATCTTTCTCCGTCATCATGCCGACTCCGCATCAGGAACGTCTCGGAAGACAGGGTGAAGACCTTGCTTGTCGCGAGCTTCGCCGCCTGGGGTACTCCATTCTTGCGCGCCGGTTCCGGACCCGCCATGGAGAAATCGACATCGTCGCCCGGGACGGCGACGTGCTCGTGTTCGTCGAGGTAAAGGCGCGCACCTCGCGCGGTTTCGGCGGCGCGGTCGGTGCGGTGACCCCGCGCAAGCAGCGGCAGGTCATCGCCATGGCGCAACGCTACATGGCGCGGGTCCGGTGGGCCGCGCGGCCCTGCCGCTTCGACGTCGTGGCCGTGCAGGGGGGTGTCGGGGAGCCGCCGGACGTCACGTTGATCCGGAACGCGTTCGGCGCAGGCTGGCCCGGGCGTTGAATCGTCGCCGCCGGTGGCGGGCCGGCCGGGGGGACGCCTTGAAGGAGGAAGGCCGCCTGTGGTACCTTATACGTTGCGTTTCGGGGCCGAGCGGGAATAACTCAGTGGTAGAGTGCGACCTTGCCATGGTCGAAGTCGCGGG
>WTGR01000429.1 GCA_011523485.1 Acidobacteriota bacterium | reverse complement strand
ACGCCAGCGATGCGTGCCATGAGTCGTTACCCCTGCCTCTGCTTGTGCTTCGGGTTCGTGCAGATCACGCGCACCACACCCCGCCGGCGCACGATCTTGCACTTGCTGCACATCCGTTTGACGGAAGCCCGCACTTTCATACCGTTCTCTCTTCGTTCAGCCGGCGCTGCCGGCGGCCCTCGACCCCGCAGACCCTAGGCGCCGTCGACCAGCGCCCACGTGGTCGCCGCAGCGCCGTCTCCGGTCGTGCCCGTTCCCGGCAGCGGGCGACTCAACACCAGCGGTCCCTCCGCGGTCACCGCCACCGAATGCTCGAAATGCGCGGCCAGGCTGCCGTCGCGAGTGACCGCGGTCCATCCGTCGCGAAGAACGCGCACGGCCGGCTTGCCCATGCTGACCATCGGCTCGATGGCCAGGACCATGCCCTCCACCAGACGGTCGCCCTGGCCGGGCTCCCCGTAGTTCGGCACCTGCGGCTCCTCGTGCAGGCTCGTGCCGATGCCGTGCCCGACGAACTCGCGCACCACGGAGTACCCGTGGGCCTCGACGTGGCGCTGCACCGCGTGCCCCAGATCCGAGACGTGGCCGCCCAGCCGGACCTGCGCTATCGACCGGGCCAGCGCCTGCTCCGTCACGTGCAGCAGCATCTCCGCGTGCTCGCTGATCGTGCCGACCGGCAGGGTCACCGCCGCATCGCCGTAGTACTCGTCCAGCACGACCCCCAGATCGATGGACACGATGTCGCCGTCGCGCAATCGTCGACCGGACGGAATCCCGTGCACCACTTCCTCGTTCACCGACGTGCAGAGCGTGGCGGGATAGCCGTGATACCCCTTGAACGCCGGAATCGCACCCGCCGCGCGCACGCGGCCCTCCGCAATCGCATCCAGCTCGCGCGTGGTCACTCCCACGTCCACGATCTCCCGCAACTCCCCCAGCACCTGAGCGACGAGCCCGTTGGCGGCGCGCATGCGCTGCAGCTCGGCGGGGCTCTTGCGCGAGATCATCGAAACCCCCGTGCGGCTCACGCACTCCGACGCACGGCCGAGACGCCGTGGGCCGCGTCGGCTACGGCGGCGGCTACCTCGTCCTCCGTCAGGCTGCCGTCTATCGACCGGAACGTCGGACGGTTCCGGTAGTAGTCGATCAGGGGCGCCGTCCGCTCCCGGTAGACGGTCAGCCGCTCCCGCACCACCGACTCCTGATCGTCGCGCCGCTGCACGAGCACGCCGTCGCAGTCCGGGCACGAGCTCGGCGGCGTCCCCTCCGTCGCCCCGACGATCGTGCCGCACGCCGCGCACACGCGTCGTCTGGACAGCCGGCGGATGATGGCCGCGTCCTCGACGGCGATGTCGAGGACCACGAGCGGATCCCTGCGGTCCAGCATCGCGTCGAGCGCCTCGGCCTGCGGCACCGTGCGCGGAAACCCGTCGAGCACGAATCCGGTGGCCGCGTCGGGCCTCTGGAGCCGGTGCCGGACGATCCCGATCACGATCTCGTCGCCGACCAGTTGCCCGGCGTCCATGATCGCGGCGGCCGCGCGGCCGAGCGGACTGCCCATCTCGACCGCCTCGCGCAGGATGTCGCCGGTCGCGATGTGAGGCACCCGAAACCCGCGGGCCAGACGACGCGCCTGCGTCCCCTTCCCCGCGCCCGGCGGCCCCATCAGCATCAGATTCAAGGCCATCGGCATCCGGGCTCGCCTGGGCACCAGCTCGGTGATATTCGAGCGGTGCGGTCCCCGGTCGAGCGCCGTCCCTTCCTCATTCTCGGAAACGTCCAGCATGTTGCCTCGATGCGCCGCGAAAGCCGACCGTCTCCGCCGCCTTCGTGACCCGCGCAAATCTGTGTCATCGGTCCGACACGTCTCAACCGCGCCGCCCGCGAATCCGCGTCTTCTTCATGAATCCGTCGTAGTGCCGCATGATCAGCTGCGACTCCACCTGATTCACCGTGTCCATGGAAACACCGACGATGATCAGCAGCGAGGTGCCGCCGAAATAGAACGTCACACCGAGGCCGTTCGTGATGAAGCCGGGCAGCAGCACGTCGAGCTGATCCCCGATGAACGGCACGGCGTCGGCCCGAAAACCGGTGATCATCAGGTCGGGCATCACCGCCACCAGGGCCAGGTAGATCGACCCGGCGAAGGTGATCCGGGTCAGGATCGTGTCGATGTGCTCCGCCGTCCGCTTCCCGGGCCGGATGCCCGGGATGAAGCCCCCGTACTTGCGCATGTTCTCCGCGACGTCGTCCGGATTGAAGATGATCGCGGTGTAGAAGTACGCGAAGAAGATGATCCCGCCCACGAACAGCAGGTAGTAGGCCGGCATGCCGTTCTGCAACTGGTCCGTGACCGTCTGGAACCAGCCGCCCACCGGGAACGCGGTCGCCGCCGTCGCCGGGAACGCCAGGATCGACGACGCGAAGATCACGGGGATGACGCCGCCCGTGTTGACCTTCAGCGGGATGTGCGTGCTCGTGCCGCCGTACATGCGCCGCCCCACGACGCGTTTGGCGTACTGCACGGTCACCCGCCGGTGTCCCCGTTCGATGAAGACGACGGCCCCTATCACCAGCACCATCACGACGACCAGCGCGATCAGCGTGAACAGGCCGATAGCGCCGCTGCGCATCTGATCCAGCGTCGTGAGAACGGCCGTCGGCAGACCGACGACGATCCCCGCGAAGATGATCAGCGACATGCCGTTGCCGATGCCCCGCTCGGTGATCTGCTCCCCGAGCCACATGATGAAGGCGGTGCCCGTCGTCAGGGTCAGCACCGTCATCAGCCGGAACGACCAGCCCGGCTCGTAGACCAGCGGCAACCCGCCCGCGATGTTCGTCTGCCGCTCCAGGAAGATCGCGATCGCCATCGACTGGACCACGCAGAGCCCAATCGTGCTGTACCGCGTGTACTGCGTGATCTTCCGGCGGCCCAGCTCGCCCTCCTTCGACAGCCGTTCCAGGTACGGCCAGACGACGGTGAGCAACTGCAGGATGATCGACGCGCTGATGTAGGGCATGATGCCCAGCGCGAAGATCGTCGCCTGCGCGAGGTTGCCGCCCGAGAACATGTTGTACAGGCCGAACATCGTGTTGCCGGCCTGCTCGACGAGAATCTGCAGCGCCTCGGTGTTCACGCCGGGCGTCGGAATGTGGCTGCCTATGCGGTACACGCCCAGGATGCCGAGCGTGAACAGCACACGCTTGCGCAGTTCCGGAATCGCGAAGACGTTCTTGACGCTTTCGATCATTCCGCGGCTTCTTCCTCGGCCTTCGGCCGCCCCTTCGGCTGCACGCGCGGCGCCACGTCCGTCCGTCCGCCCGCGGCCGCGATCCGCTCACCCGCCTTCGCACTGAAGCGATGCGCGGTCACCGACAACGCCTTGGTCAGCTCGCCGCGGGCCAGCACCTTGACCAGCGCGGTGCGGCTGATCAACCCCTGCTCGCGCAACACGTCCGGCGTCACCTCGTCGCCCGCCTCGAACCGCGCCTCCAGGGTGTCGAGATTCACCACCTCGTAGGCGACCCGGAAGGGGTTGTGGAAGCCGCGCTTCGGCAGGCGCCGGTGAATCGGCATCTGCCCGCCCTCGAACCCCCGCTTGCGGGAGTACCCCGAACGCGACTGCTGCCCCTTGTGCCCGCGGCCGGCGGTCACGCCGGTCCCGCCACCCTCGCCGCGGCCGACGCGCTTCCGGTTGCGGCGAGCGCCCTTGGGCGGCTGCAGCGTACTGAGGTCCATCGGTCGCTTGCGCGTCGCCATCGTCAGCACTCCGTCGTAGTCACCAGATGCCGCACCGCCCGGATCATGCCTCGAATCGACGGATTGTCGACCACGTCGACCGAATGGCCGATGCGGCGCAGACCGAGACCCCGGACGATTCGCTCCTGGTTCTTCTCGTAGCCTATCCAACTCTTGACGAGGGTGACGCGCACGCGCTGCGCCTCGTCGTTGCGCTTCGCTGGTGGTCTCATCAGGCGGTGAGCTCCTCCAACTCCCGGCCGCGCAGCCTGGCTACCTGGACCGGGTCCTTGAGCCCGTCGAGTCCGGCGAACGTGGCCCGCACGACGTTCTGCGGGTTGTCCGACCCCAGGGACTTCGTCAGGATGTCGTGAATCCCGGCCAGCTCGACGACCGCCCGGACGGCGCCGCCGGCGATGATGCCCGTCCCCTGCGGCGCGGGCTTCAGCAGGACGCGTCCCGCCCCGTACCGACCGAGAATCGGGTGGGGTATCGAGGTCGCCTGCAGCGGCACCCGGATCAGCGCCTTCTTGGCCGCCTCGATTCCCTTCTTGATGGCCGACGGCACCTCCTTGGCCTTGCCGACGGCGAAACCGCAGTGCCCCGCCCCGTCGCCGACGACGACGAGGGCGCTGAAGCTGAGGTTCTTGCCGCCCTTGACCACCTTGGTCACCCGATTGATGGACACTACCGCGTCCTTCAGGTCGAGCATGGCCGGGTCGATCTTGGCTCGTGATTCGCGCATCAGTGTTTCTGCGACCTCGCTGCCCGGGCCGGCTAGAAGTCGAGCCCGCCTTCGCGGGCCGCCTCGGCGACCGAACGCACCCGCCCGTGGTACAGGAATCCGCCGCGGTCGAACACGACGTGCTTGACGCCCTTCTCCAGCGCCCGTTCCGCGACGACGGCTCCCACGATCCGCGCGCCGGCGACGTTCCCGCCCCGCGCGCCATCCTCGAACCGGCCCCTGATGGCCGGCTCCGTGCTCGACGCCGACGCAATCGTGCGCCCGGCATGGTCGTCTATCACCTGCGCCGAGATATGCGCCAGGCTGCGGTTCACCGCCAGCCGCGGACGCTCCGGCGTCCCGCTGATGCGCTGCCGCTGGCGCAGCCGCACCCGCGTGCGGCGATCCTTCTTGGTTTTGACTTTCATTGCTATGCGCCGGTCTTTCCGACCTTCTTCTTCAACACCTCGCCGGTGTACCGCACGCCCTTCTGCTTGTACG
>WTGR01000120.1 GCA_011523485.1 Acidobacteriota bacterium | reverse complement strand
CAGTCTTACGCCGCGAGAGACCAGGAAATAATCAAGTTATTTTGGCGAGAGGCCTAAGCAGAATGCAGTCTTGGGTCCTGGCCAGCGCGAGGGCAAGGCTGTCGGGTTGGGAAAGTGCGGGGTGACTATCCTGGTAGGTCAGAGCGAGGACTTGGCCGGTGGCGTCGAGTTCGACGATCTGGAGGCCAAGGGCCGGAAGGTCGGCCTCGAGTTGGGTACGCAATTCGAGTGCGTACATCTGATCGGGGACAATGAACTTCCAGGGGAGACGGAAGAACGCCTCGAGCAGGCACCCCCTTTCGAGATCCAGCAAGACGGAGGCGTCGGAGACGACGACGGTCATGGTCCGGTGGTCCTCTGAATCGGTAGCAGCTAGGGGCTGGGAGGCTCGTACATCAGATCGTCGAGATCACGGATGCCAACGTTCAGAAGCTCCGCGCCCTTGGAATCGGAGATCACACCTTCGGCCAGCGCACGGAGACAGAGGCGCTCGAACCGAGACGGCTCTTCGCTGCGAACGAGTAGCGGTTCCTCGAATGGGGTGACGCTCCAGCCTCTCGCCGTGAACTCGTCAGTCAAGCGCTTGAAGAGCTTGCGGCCGATGATGCCCAGTTGGCGGCACCGATAGGTAAGCGCCTGGACGCTGACACCGAATACAGGTTTGAGGTCGAACAGTTCTCGCAAGCAGATGGACGTCCGGCGCGCGCCCAGGGCAGCCCGCATGGTGTCTTGGGGCATCAGGAACGCGCCAGCAAACCGGTGCGCAGCTCTCTCGCCGTTGAGGCGCGGATTCACCCGCATCAGCAAGTGCCCCAGCTCGTGGGCCATCGTGAAGCGCTGCCGGTCGCCCCACTTCATGCGGCGCACAACGATCACGGGAATCGGTTCACCTTGGGGGCGATGGACCTGCGCCATGAGGCCGTGAACCTCGGCCGCAAGGTCGGTCGCCAGCACCTTGACGCCGCGGTCTTCGAGCAACTCAGCGAGGTTGGGAATCGGGTCCACGCCGAGTCCCCAACGCCGCCGCAGGTCTTCTGCAGCAAGATCGGCTTCGTCGAGTCCACCCATCACGGGGTACGGAGCCGAGGAGGGCTTGATCCACTCGATGCTCGGGAGTCCGAGAACTTCTTCGATAGTGAGATAGCGCTCGAGCATGTGGACGACCTGCGCCTCCAGTTGAGCGCGGAGGCGCCGGTTCGTCGGTCCTTTCGTCCGGAACCGGACGAACTTGAGGGCGATCTGGCGACGGCCGACGAGGTACGCGACAGGCACGTCCAGGGCTTCGGCGAGCGCAAGCAGCACGCCCGAGCTCGGCATCGAGGCATTCCTTTCGTACAGGCTGATCGCCTGCGCCGTCACGCGCCGGTCCATCTTCGTCGCCAGGTCGCGCAACGTCAGGCCTGAAGCCGTCCGGGCCAACCGTAGGCGCTGGCCAATCATGTCTACCTCCTGTTCCGGCTGTCGACACCCTGGCGCACTCAGCCTGAACGCGGGCAGGGTCGGATCCCGGTCGTTCTATCGGTCGCAGACTCCAGGGCGATTGATAACTCGGGCTGTCGCCATCCCGGCGGCCGAACCGCGGTTCCGGACACTTGACAAGTTTATGAAATATATGGTTATTTGTAAAGTCGGCTGATTCGGAGAGGATCCTCACGGTCTCTTCCTGAACGCGCTCCGGCGGATGGTCCGTCGTGAGATTCCCAGCCGCGGTTAAGGCTGTCATGACAACGACGATGCTTCCGGTGACGCAGGTGCTGGCGGAGACTGCCGACGTGTTGCTCGCGGACGTTGCAATCCGCGTGCAGCTTAGCCCGACTGCCTACGACAAGGCCGTTGCGAGGCATGAGGCGATCAAGCGGTGGATCGAGCGAGTGAAGAGCCCGCTGCATGGGTGCGTCGAGCAGTTCTATCCGCAGGGATCGATGGCGACGAGGTCGACGATCGCGTCCAAACTGCGGACGGATGAGTTCGACATCGACATCGTGGCGGCGCTCCTTCTTGCTGCCGATACGCCAGCCGCGGAAGTGCTGGACTTGCTGTACGAGGCGATACGAGCGGAACCTGGATCGCGGTACTTCGACATGGCGGAGCGGCGCACGCGCTGCATCACAGTCCACTACGCCGATGACATGCATCTGGATGTGACGCCACTGCTGCGTCGGCCGGCGACGCCGGAGCGCGAGAGTTGGCTCTTTCACCATCGCGAACGGACACCGCGAGAACTCGGAGAGCGCCTCATCGCGAACCCGTACGGTTTCGCCGCCTGGTTCAACGAGCGGATGCCGCTCGATCATGACTTCGTGCAGATGTACGAAGCCCGTTCGATCGAGTACGAACGGACGGTTTTGGCGGGAATCGTCGATGATGATCCGGTGCCGCCGCAGGAGCATCCCGGTCGCAAGTCCATGGCGGTGATTGTGCTTCAGTTGTTGAAGCGGTGGCGCAACGTGCAGTACGACCTTCGCACCGGGCGGCGCCCTCCGTCCATCCTGATGTCGAAGCTCGTCGCCGACAACGCCGGTCACACGGAGACGCTCTCTCGTGAACTCCTGTATCAGTCCCGACAGATGTTGGAGGCGTTCGTGCACTGCCAGGCCGTTGGCAAGCGGATTCACGTGGAGAATCCGACGTGCCCCGTCGATGTGTTGACGGACCGTTGGCCCGCCTCGATGGGCGAGCAGGTGCAGTTCATCGACGACCTGCGTGAACTCGTCAAGGATGCAGAGCGGCTGGTGAATGGGCGTCGCCTCGATGAGATCAAGGAGATCCTGACCAAGCTGTTCGGTGAGGAGCCCACAGGCGCTGCCGTTGACGCGTATTCAGAGCGCATCGGTGAGTCAATCCGAACCGGCAAGGGCCGGCATCAGACGGGATCGGGCCGGATCGTCGTTCCCGCGGCGACGGTCGCAGGCGTCACGGCGTCACCGACGTCGGTGCGCGCCACCCCGCCGCACAGGTTCCACGGCGACCGGTGGAAGCCGTGAGCTTGAGCCTCCCACGCCAAGTGAAGCGGATGCAGGACAAATGGCCGCGCTTCCAGGTCGTCGAACAGGCTCGGCAGTTCGTGTGTTGGGAGGGACCGCTCCAACCCCTCTCCCAAGAACATGACATCCGGATCTCATTGTTTCGGGAGCGGGGACGGGGTCGCGGCAGCTACAGACTGAGTCCGCAAGTCATCGTTCTGAATCCCGCCCTACATCATCAAAAGGACGATCCGAACGATCCGATTCCACACCTGTATCGAAATCGAACGGACCCGGCGCACCCGATGCTGTGCCTGTACCGGCCCTACACCAGGGAATGGCACGCCGGCTGCTACGTCGCCGACACTATCGTGCCCTGGACGAGTGAGTGGCTGGCGTGCTACGAGATTTGGCTCGCCACGGGCAAGTGGCTGGGTGGAGGCACGACGCCCGGAGAGATGTCTCGTGTCTGAAGACCAGCGCAAGCCACGGCGCTCATCCGGCGCCTTGAAGCGGCAGAGGGAGCGGTTGCCGTGGTCGGGCGACCGGGACTTCCGGATTCTCTCGATCGACGGGGGCGGTATCCGTGGCGTGTATCCGGCCGTGCTGCTTGCTGGCCTGGAGCAGCGGTACCTCGACGGCCAGCCGTTGGCCAGATACTTCGACCTCATCACCGGCACATCGACCGGGGGCATCATCGCGTTGGGTCTCGGTGCTGGACTTCGCGCGGAGGACATCTCGCGACTGTACGTCGAGCGGGGCGACGAGATCTTCCCGCCGGCGCGCGATGGCGCGCTTCGGTTTGTGCAGCACGCCGGCAAATGGGTCACGCACTTGTTTCGGTATCGATATGACCGTGCGGCGCTCGACGCGTTGCTGTTGGAGGCCTTGGGAGAGCGGAAGTTCGGAGAGTCGCTCACGCGGCTATGTATCCCTTCGTTCGATGGCCATCATGGTGAGGTATACATCTTCAAAACGCCGCACCATCCGGACTTCAAGCTTGACGGCGTGGAGAACATGACGAAGGTGGCGGCAGCGACCGCCGCTGCGCCGACTTTCTTCCGTCCCCTGGAGGATGGCGGTTACGCCTTCGTCGACGGCGGCGTGTGGGCCAACAATCCCGTCATGATCGGTGTGGTCGATGCGTTGTCGTGCTTCGACGTAACCCGGCACCGAATCTCCGTCTTGAGTCTGGGCTGCGGAACGAAGTCGTGCCGCCTGAACAGAGCGCAGATGATGGGCGGAGGTCTCCTGGCTTGGCGAGGGATCATCGAGACGGCCATGAGCCTGCAGTCGCAGAACGCCCTCGGCCAAGCAGGCCTTCTACTCGGCGCGGAACGGCTGATGCGCCTGGACGCGCCAATGGCAGGACGGTCGATCGAGTTGGACGACTGGAAGCGATCGGTGGCTGAACTGGTACCCGCGGCTGAGCAGATGCTTGAGGAGCAGGGCTACGCCGTCGCCGAGATGTTTTTGAGTGCACCGACGGAGGCATATCGCCCACAGGGGATGCTTGCTGCATTGGCTGTGGGCGCATAGAAGTCCGCCCCATAACCACGGTCGTGGCACGCAAGGTGCCGGGAAAACCGCGCCAAGAAGGACAGCTTCCCGTGCCGCCACCGTTCGCCTGCTACGGCAACGCCAGCGCCACCCACTCGCCGGGGTGCCGCAGCGACCCGATGGGCAGCACGATGTACTGTCTGCCGTCGTGCATATACGTGATGGGCGAGCCGTTGGTGCCCGCCGGGAACTCGATCTCCCAGATCACCTCGCCCGATTCCTTGTCGAACGCCCGGAATTTGCGGCCGGCATCGGGTCCCGCGCCCGGCGGCGTCCGGACCATGATTGGATCTCCCTCGCTGACGAAGAGCAGCGTCTTCGTCAGCAGGGGCATCGAGCGCCCCGGCTGGCCGAGCGGCGGCAGATCGAGGTGGGCGATGGCGGGGTGGTTGCGCGGCCCGTCGCCGTTGGGGACCATCCAGACGTGCTCGCCGGTGTTCATGTCGATGGCGG
>WTGR01000725.1 GCA_011523485.1 Acidobacteriota bacterium | reverse complement strand
TGCACCTCGGGCGGCACGTCGTGCGTCGCGTAGAACTGCTGCACCGCCGCCTGCACCAGGTCGCGCTCGCTCTCGGTCGCCGCCTGCACGTCGTCGGCCACCAGCTCGACCCGCTCCACGACCCGACCGCGGCGCATCTGGAAGATCTGGATCACCCCGCCGTCCGGCCCCAGCTTCACGCCGAAAGCGTCCCGGTCGCCGAGCCGGCTCGTCGCCATCTTCTGCTGCCGGTCGCGCAGCGTCTCGACCGTGCGCATCGCGTCGCGGCACTGCGCCGCGCGCTCGTAGCGCTCGCCGTCCGACGCCTCGTGCATCTGCCGCCGCAGGCTGGCGACGACCTCGTCGGTGCGCCCCTCCAGGAACAGCCGCGTCTGCTCGACCGATTCGGCGTACTGCTCCGGGCTGCAGACCTCGGACACGCAGGGCGCGACGCAGCGCTTGATGTCGTACTCCAGGCACGGCCGGTCCCGCTGCCCGGTGATCACCTCGTTGCACGAGCGGATCCCGAACAGCCGGTGCGTCAGCGACATCGTCTTGCGGGCGAAGGCGGCCGGCATGAACGGACCGGCGTAGACGTTGCCGTCGCGCGCCACCTGCCGGGCCACCAGGACGCGCGGGAACGCCTCGGCGGTGGTGAGCTGCAGATAGGGGTAGTTCTTGTCGTCCCGCAGGAGAATGTTGTAGCGCGGCGATCGCGCCTTGATGAGGTTGTTCTCGAGGGCCAGCGCCTCGACCAGCGAATCGGTGACGATCACCTCCAGCCGGGCCGCCTCGTCGAGCAGCGCGTCGGTCTTCGGGCTGCTGCCGTACGCGCCCAGGTAGCTGCGGACCCGGTCGCGCAGGGCGCGGGCGCGCCCCACGTAGATCGTCTCCCCACGACCGTTGAAGTACAGGTAGACTCCAGGCTGCTCCGGCAGCCGGGCGATCGCGTCCCGCAGATCCCGAATCGCCATCCGCCTCTAGAATATAGGGACGGGCCGATCACCTGACGAGCATCGATGACGTTCACCGGCGCCATTGGGCGCGCCTGCCTGTTGCCGCTCCGCGCCATCATCGCGTTGTGCGTTGCGCTTCGGATTCACCCGAACGTGCTGACGCTGACCGGCGTCATCATCAACGGAGCCGCCGGCTGGGCGCTGGCCACCGGCCGCTTCGGCCTCGCCGGCTGGATCATGCTGGTGGCGAACATCTTCGACTTCATCGACGGCAAGGTGGCCGACGAGCTGAAGCTGAGCTCCCGCTTCGGCGGCTTCTGGGACTCGGTCATGGACCGGTTCTCGGACCTGTTCATCCTGACCGGCCTCATCTACCTCTACGCCACGCTCGAGCGGCCGGACTACGTCCTGATCGCGGCTCTCACGCTCACCTTCTCGGTGATGACCAGCTACACGCGGGCGCGGGCCGAGTCGATCATCCCCCTCTGCAAGGTCGGCTTCATGGAGCGGCCGGAGCGGATCGTGCTGTTCATGATCGGGGCGTTCACCAACCGCATGGCCGCCGTCCTGTGGGTCATCCTGGTGCTGTCGGTGCTGACCGTGCTCGACCGCATCTACTTCACGTGGCGCGCGGTGCGTTCCGACGACCGGGAGCTGCCGGCATGAGCGTGTCGCGGGTGATGACCCTGCCGCTCCGGATGGTCTGGCACGCGCTCTACTGGACCTTCGAGCGCGCGACTTGGCAGTACGACCTGATGGTCATCGCCATCCTGGCGTTCATCTGGCTCACGCCGCCGGGGTGGCTGGGCGACCCGGTGGCGAGCGGACCCGGCCTGATCGGCATCCTCGCCGCCCTGCTGCGATAGCCGCCCCGAAACGCCCCGCCGGCTCGGCGTTCCGGCCCGTCCCACCTCTCCATGACGCTGTGGCGCGGACGCCCGGCGCGCGCTCATACCACGTCGCGCTGGTCGCCCCCCAGGTCGAGCGCCTTGCCGGTGAAGTGGATGTCGTGAGCGGCGATCTTGTCCCGCAGCAGCCGGCGCACCTCGCCGTAGTGGGCCTGCGGCACGGTGAGCCGCCGGGCGAGGCTGCGCAGCCGGTAGATGATGACCAGCGTGATCGTGGACTCCTCGCGCCAGCTCAGACCGCCGATCTTGGAGTACGGCACGTAGCCGCTGTCCGACCAGATGCCGCCGGCGTACAGCCCCCGCCCGATGCGCACCCGCAGCGGCACCGCGTAGGCGTAGTAGAGCAGCATCATCCCCTCGCCGAACGCCCGCTGCGGCGGCTGCTGCTGCACCACCAGCTTGATGAAGACGAGCACGCCGGCGACGACGCCGAGGGCCAGCAGCCAGCCGTACAACGGGGGTTTCTCGCTCGGCCAGGTCAACAGGGCCGATGCGCGCAACCGGCGGTAGCGGACGAACTGTCCGAGGATGCGCAGGTTGGCGACGAGAAAGCCGACGCCGAGCGCGAACAGCGCGACGCCTACCGCTCGGGGAACGTCGATGTCTCCCTCCGGTCAGGCGCGCGAGAGATACTCGCCCGTGTCGGTGTTCACGCGGACCTTGTCGCCGTTGCTGACGAAGGGCGGGACCTGCACGACCAGGCCGGTCTCGAGTCGCGCCGGCTTGAGCTGGGCGCTCGCCGTGGCGCCCTTGATCGCGGGCGCGGTCTCCTCGACCGCCAGGTCGACGGTCAGGGGCAACTCGATCCCGACCGGCGAGTCCTCGAAGAACTCCACCGTGATCGTCGCGTCCGGCAGCAGGTAGCTGACCGCGTCGCCGAGGGTCTCCCCGGTCAGATGCACCTGCTCGTAGGACTCGGTGTCCATGAAGTGATACCCCTCGCCGTCGGCGTAGAGATACTGCATCTTGCGCGTGTCGAGCATCGCGCGCTCGACGAAATCGCCGGATGCGAACTTGTGATCGGTCTGGGTGCCGGCGACGACGTTGCGCATCCGCGTCTGCACGAATGCGCGGCCCTTGCCGGGCGTGACGTGGTTGAACTCGAGAACGCGGTACAGCGTCGCGTTCATCTTGATCAGCATGCCCTTGCGGATTCGGGTGGCCTGAATGGACTCCATAGGCGGCCGGAGATGGTACTACAGCGGCCCGGCGCGGTCCAAGACGCCGGCGGGCCGGCTCTCAAGGCGGCCCGCCCCGCGAGACCGCCGGAGAATCGGCCAGGCAACCGCGCCACGGGCGCCCGGTCCCGACCGTGATCCCGATGCGCGGCCCCCAGCGGATCGGCCCCGCCGGCAATCCGCGATCCTCGACGAACAGGCGCGGTCCGCACAGGTCCCACCGGTTCTGCCGCAGCGTGACCCCGAGCGCCCGCGTCAGATTCCCCGGCCCCCGGCAGAGCGCCTCGTCGGGCGGCGGCGCCGCGCCCCGCCGCCCCGACCGCCGGCGGCGCATCGCGTCGAGGCCCTCCAGGGGGCTGAGGGCGCGAATGAGAACCGCGGCCGGGAACCCCGCCGGCCCGGTCACGGCGTTCAGCAGGTAGTGGATGCCGTAGTTGAGATAGACGTAGGCGTAACCGGGCGGCCCGTAGAGCGGCGCGTTGCGCGGCGTCAGGCCGGCCGCGGCGTGACACGCCGGATCGTCCTCCCCGCCGTAGGCCTCGACCTCGACGATCCTGCCGGCCGCGGCGCCGCCCCGGCCGCGGTGCACCACCACCTTGCCGAGCAGCGCGCGGGCCACCTCGAGCGGCGGCCCGCGGTAGAACGATCGCGGCAGGCGATCCGCGTCGGCCACGGTCGTCCCGTCAGGCGGGCGCGCGCAGGGCGGCCAGCACCTCGCGCAGGTAGCGCCCGGTGTGCGACCCGGCATGCGCCGCCACCCGCTCCGGCGGTCCGGCCACGACCACCTCGCCCCCCGCCTCGCCCCCCTCGGGGCCCAGATCGACGATCCAGTCCGCGGTCTTGATGACGTCGAGATTGTGCTCGATGACGAGCAGGGTGTGCCCCGCGTCGACCAGCCTCGAGAACGCGGCCAGCAGCTTGGAGATGTCGTCGAAGTGCAGGCCGGTGGTCGGCTCGTCGAAGATGTACAGCGACCGATCGCCGTGGCGCGTCGACAGGTGCGCGGCGATCTTGATGCGCTGCGCCTCGCCCCCCGAGAGGGTCGTGGCCGGCTGGCCGAGGCGCAGATACCCGAGGCCGATCTCGTCCAGCACCTTCAGCTTGCGGACCACTTTGGGCGACGAGCCGAAGAACTGCAGGGCCTCGCGCGCCGTCAGGTCCAGCACCTCGTCCACCCGCAGCCCGCGCCAGGTCACCTCCAGCACCTGCGGCTTGAACCGCTTGCCGTCGCACTGCTCGCACGGCATGAACACGTCCGCCAGGAACTGCATCTCCACGCGGACCTCCCCCTCCCCCTCGCACGCGTCGCAGCGCCCGCCGGGCACGTTGAACGAGAAGTGGCTCGGGGAGAAACCGCGCGCCCGCGCGTCCCGCGTCGCCGCGAACAGCTCCCGGATGGGATCGAACGCCTTGAGGTAGGTCACCGGATTCGAGCGCGGGGTGCGACCGATGGGAGTCTGGTCGACGAGCACGACGTCGTTCAGCAGCTCCACCCCGTCGATCCCGTCGTGGGCGCCGACGCGCTTCTCCCAGGCCCCCTTCGCGCGCTTGACCGCGGCATACATCACGTCGTGCACCAGCGTCGACTTGCCCGAGCCGCTGACGCCGGTCACGCAGGTCAGCATGTTCAGCGGGATCTCGACGTCGATGCCCTTCAGGTTGTGCTCGGCCGCGCCGCGCACCCGCAGGGCCTGGCTGTTCGGCAGCCGCCGGCGGCGCGACGCCGGGATCGGAATGGCGAGATCTCCGCGCAGGTACTTCGCGGTCAGCGACGTCGTCTCGCGCGACAGGCCGTCGAGCCCGCCGGCATACACCACTCGGCCGCCGCGCGTGCCGGCGCCGAGGCCGAGATCGACCACGTAGTCGCTGGCGCGGATCATGTCGGCGTCGTGCTCGACCACCAGCACCGTGTTCCCCTGGTCGCGGAGCTGCCCGAGGATGCGAATCAGCCGCTCGTTGTC
>WTGR01000123.1 GCA_011523485.1 Acidobacteriota bacterium | reverse complement strand
AGGCCGGTGCGCGGGCTGAAGGTGGGCGACCACCAGTTGGTGCCGCCGCCGATGGTCGGCGAGACGAGCTTGCCTTCCACGGACGGCTCCATGTTCGGCACGCGGATCGGACGCCCGTTCTCGTCGAGCCCTTCCGCCCAGGTCTGCCGTGCGTACGGCTTGCCCACCAGGAACTCGCCGGTCTCGCGGTCGAGCGTGTAGTAGAAGGCGTTGCGGTTGGCCCACATCATGACCTTCCGCATCTCGCCCTCGTACATGATGTCGCCGATGATGGGCACCTGGATGGCATCCCAGTCGTGGATGTCGTGCGGCGTGAACTGGAAGTACCACTCCAGGTTGCCGTTCTCGCCGTTCAGCGCCAGCACCGAGTCGGAGTAGAGGTTGTCGCCCAGGCGCACCTCGCCGTTCCAGTCCGGGCCGGGATTGCCGGTGCCCCAGTAGATGAGGTCGAGGTCGGGATCGTAGGTGCCGGTGATCCAGGTCGGCGATCCGCCGGTCCGCCACGACTCGCCGAGCCAGGTCTGGTTCCCCGGCTCGTCCGGCCCCGGGATGGTGTAGGTGCGCCAGTTGCGCACGCCGCTCGCCGGGTCGTAGGAATCGAGGAAGCCGCGGATGCCGTACTCGCCGCCCGCGATGCCCGTGATCACCTGGTCCTTGACGATGAGCGGCGCCGCGGTCTTGCTGTAGCCGCTCGTGTGCGGGGCGGTCTCGGTGTCCCAGACGACGTTGCCGGTGCGCGCGTCGATGGCGACGACGTGCGCGTCGAGCGTGCTCATGAAGAGCGTCTCGCCCAGGATGGCCACGCCCCGGTTGTTGCGCCCGCAGCAGATGCGCAGATCGTCCGGCAGATCGTGGTTGTAGCGCCAGTACTGGCGGCCGGTGGCGGCGTCGAGGGCCACGACGTTGCTCGGGGCCTCGGTGACGAACATGACGCCGTCGACGACGAGCGGCGTGGTCTCGGCCCGGTCGATCTCGGGGATCTGGTAGGCCCACTTCAACTCGAGATTGCCGACGTTGCGGTTGTGGATCTGGTCGAGGCGGCTGTACCGCTGGCTGTCGAGCGTGCCCGAGTACATGAGCCAGTTCTCGGGCTCGTCCGCGGCGTTCAGCAGACGCTCCCACGTGACCGGGCGCAACGAGGGTCCCGCCGCGTCCTCCTGGGCCGTCGCCGCCGCCGGCGCCACCAGCGCGATCAAGGCCGATACGGTCGCAAGTCGTTTCATCTTCAGCTCTCCCTGCGCAGCGAGAAAAGGTAGGCGACCAGGTCGTCCATCTCGCTCGCGGTCAGACCCTCGACAGCCGGCATGGTGGAGGTCTTGATCTGCTCGAGAGAGCGGACCTCGCTTTTCATGAAGCTCCAGAGGTTCTCGTCGTTGTCCATGATGCGGACCGTGAACGTGTCCTCGTTCATCCGCAGCCCTTCGATGGTCGAGCCGTCGGCCCGGTTGATCCGCATCGTCCACCAGCGGGGCGCGACCTCGGCGTCCGGGTCGCTGAGGGAGGTCGCGATCTCGTCGGGGTCGAGCCGGCTGCCGACCGTCGACAGGTCGGGGCCGGTCCGGCCGCCCTCACCGCGAACCATGTGGCAGGTCGAGCAGTTCGCACCGGCGTACACCTGCTCGCCACGTCCCGCATCACCGGGCAGGTCGTAGTCGGCGGGATCGAGGTTCAGCGAGTTGATGTAGGAGACGATCTGCCAGACACTCTGATCGGACGCCCGCGGGCTGATGCCGATCATGGCGGTGCCGTCGATCCCCTCGCGGATCACGTCGAACATGCCGGCGTCGCTGCTTACGCGCGAGAACTGGCCGGTCGTCAGGTCCGGGGCCCCGGTCTCGTCGTTGCCGCGGCCGTCGCGACCGTGACAGCGCCCGCACTGGGCGCGGAACACGCGTTCGCCCATCCGCACGTCGATCGGCGTGTCGAACGCGTTCTCCTGGGCCTGGGCCGGTGCCGCGGGGCCGGCGACGACGACCAGGGCGGCAACGAGCGCGGCCTGGATCAGCCCGACGAAGAGTGCTTTGCGCATCGTGCTACCTCCGAGGAACAAAAAGTGCAGAAAATCATAATCGCTTTCGACCGCGGTGTCTCGCGCCCGCCGCGCCCCGCGGGCGGCTCGCTCGTGCGACGCTCCCGGAGCCGCGGCTCAGAAGCCGGCCGCCGCCGACAGCAGCATGCCGCGCAGCATCCGGACCGCGAACAGCAGCACGAGCGGCGAAAAGTCCAGCCCGCCCATGTCCGGCAGCACCGAACGGATGGGGCCGAGCAGCGGTTCCGTCATCGCGTACAGGAAGTTCCCGATGGGGTTGTCGGGCGGAAGCTGCACCCACGAGGCGATTACCGCGCCGAAGACGATGAACGAGTAGACGTCGAGGAGGCCGATGAGCAGCATGGCGGTTCAGGGCTGGCCGGGATTCGGAGCTTGCTGAATCCCCCGTCCATCACGGATCATACAAGGCTTACGTGATGAAGACGCTGCTGGTTCTGCGGCATGCCAAGTCGAGCTGGAAACATCGCGACACGTCGGACCACGACCGGCCGCTGAACAAGCGCGGAAAGCGCGACGCGCCGCGGATGGGACGCGTCGTGGCGGCGCAGGGGCTGTGCCCGGACGTCATCGTGAGCTCGACTGCGAAACGCGCGCGCTGGACGGCGGACGAGGTTGCGCAGCACGCCGGCTACGAGGGGGCGGTGCAACTGGAGCGCCGTCTCTATCTCGCCAGCCCGGACGAGATCGTCGATGTCGTGCGCGCCGTCGCCGGCGCCGCACGGTGCGTGCTGGTCGTGGGGCACAACCCCGGGCTGGAGGACCTGGTGGCGCGCCTGGCGGGACGCCCCGAGACGCTGCCGACCGCCGCTCTGGCCGAGATCCGCCTGTCGATCCGAGCCTGGAAGGACCTGGACACGACCAGCGCCGGCACCCTCGCCGGCGTGTGGCGGCCGCGCGAGCTGCCCGACGACGCCTGATTCCTCCCGCCGGACCCGTTCTCTCCGGGAGGTCGCGGCCCGCGCCTTGCGCCCGTCGGCTTCCGGCTCGTCCTACGGGCGGTCGGACTCTTCTTCGTCGTCCTCTGCCGTGCCGCGCGCGCGCTCGGCGGCCGCGCGCGCTTCCGCCCGTTCGACGGCCAGCTCGTCGTAGAGAGCGGCGAAGCTTCGCTCCGCGAAGGGGCGGCCCGCGACGAGCGGCCAATCGAGATCCGACGTCTCCAGAAGGGGCAGCGCGTCCTCCCGCGCCACGCCGCGGTACAGGAGCTGCATCGCGCGCATTCGCAGCGTCACGAACCGATCGCGGAAGACCTGCACCTCGCGCTTCGTCAGGGCCGGCCCGGCCCCGGGAACCGCGGTCTCGAACTCGAGAGCGAGAATCCCGTCCAGCGTCTCGACCCAGCCGCGGCTGCCGCCCCCCGCCGCGTAGTCGATGAACGGCATCCCCCGGACCACGAGATCGCCGGCGTACAGGACACCCCGATCGGGAAAGAGAACGGCGGTGTCGCCGCCGGTGTGCGCCGGAGCGAAATGGTGCAGCCGGACCTCGCCCCCTCCCAGGAACAGCGACAGTCCGCGGGTGAACGTGAGGTCCGCGGCTTCCTCCCGTTGCCGGGCGGCGGCGCCGTGCGGGAGCGGCACGGGCCGCCCGGGAGCCACGCGCCTCGCGTCCCGCCAGGGCGCGGGCAGCGCCGCGGGCTCGCCGTCGTGCCGGTGGGTCCGGAGCACGTAACGGACCGGCTGGTCGGTGGCGCCGGCGATCGTCGCGGCAATCGTGTCGGCCGCGGCGGTCAGCTCTCCCGCGACGACGACACCCTCCGGCGTCACGCGCGCCACCACGTTGCCGCCGTAGCCGGTCACGACGTAGAGGCCCTCCGCCAGCTCTTCGATGCCCGGCGCGGGCGGGCCGTAGAGCCACGGCGGCTCCGGAGGCCCGACGAACGGCGCGGCGTCGATCGCGGCGGCGGTGTCGACACCGGCTGGCGGCGCCGCCGCATCCGGCGCGGCGACACCGTCCGCGGGCTGCGGTGACGGCGCCCGAGCGCCCGCGGCGGTTGCCGGCGGCTGGGCGCGAAGCGGAATGTCCGCGCCCGCGGCCAGCAACGCGATGCAGACCGCGCCGGCGAGCCGGTTCGCGACCGCTGCCCGGAATCCTCGGGCGGGGCGGGTGCGGTGCTCGGATCGCGGTCTCGACATCTTCGTACAGGCCGACGGCGGACCAGGCAACGGCCCAAGCGGCATCATACCGGAGACCCGAGCGGACCGCTTCGGAATGGCCGGAAGACGTGCGGGTCGGAATGCGGCGAGAGCGCCGGGCCGTCCGCACCCGAGCTACCTGGCGAGCGACAACACCAGCCGCACCAGGTCCGCCTGCCGCGAGATGGACTGCTTCCGGTAGATCTGCTTCAGGTGCCGATAGATGGCGCCTTCCGTGCGCCCCGTCGCCCTGGCCATGTCGCGCACGCTCTTGCCCTCCGCCAGCCACACGGCCACCCGAGTTTCCCCCGGCGTCAGCTCCAGGGTAGTGGCCACCGCCTGCGGATCGATGCGATGGAGGCGTCCCGGCTCGGCAATCAGAATCAGGGCCGCCACGTGCCGTGCGCCGTAGTCGGGTTGCGGGGCGGCCACGGGCTTGACGTGCACCACGAACGGCGGCAGCACGGACGAGCGGCGGAGCAGCATCGACCCGCCGAGCGCGGGTGCGTCGGACGCCGGCAGGGCGTCGCCCAACAGCCGCTCCAGACGAACCTGGTCGGCGGGCGCACGGGCGCGCAGCGTTCCTCCCCGGTCCGACAACCCGTCGCCGTTTCGCAGGATGCTGCGGGCGCGGTCGTTGACGTCCAGGAGCCGCCCGCGCCGGTCCAGATGAAGGACGTGCGGGTCGGAATGCGGCGAGAGCGCCGGGCCGTCCGCACCCGAGCTACCTGGCGAGCGACAACACCAGCCGCACCAGGTCCGCCTGCCGCGAGATGGACTGCTTCCGGTAGATCTGCTTCAGGTGCCGATAGATGGCGCCTTCCG
>WTGR01000712.1 GCA_011523485.1 Acidobacteriota bacterium | reverse complement strand
CCGGCGTCGTCGGCCAGCAGGAACCGCACGCGGGCCAGCTTCAGCAGGTGGTCGTAGACCGCCTCCAACTGGTGCGGCAGCGGATCGACGCGCGAGACCGACAGCCCGAAGTACGGATCGAACTCCCAGGCGATCCCCAGCGCGTGCGCCTGCAGCCCCAACCGCAGCAGCGCGCCGTCTCCGTCGTACCGGAAACCGCTGTCGAGAACGGTCAGTCCCGCCAGCTCGGCCGTCCCGAGAGCGACCTTCCGGAATCGTTCCGATCGCGTGCCGACCAGGCCGAGCGTCCAACTTCCCGGCCCCGTCTCGGCGACGGTCTCCACGCGCATCGGCTCGTTGAAGAGCGGGCCGGTCAGGATCTGTCCTTCCGTCGGCGTCGTCGGGGTGTTCATCGGTGGCGATGGTGCGCTGCGGTCGGCGTGCGGCCGCCGGCTGCCCGAGAGCGTACGCGAAGCCGCGTCATCCGGTCGACTCGCCAACGTCGTCCTGCCACCGGCCCGGCAGGCATCGGGTCCGGAAACGGCCAGTTCGCGCTGCGTCCCGGCGCTATAGTCCGAAGCATGCTGGACGCCCACGTCTGCGAGCGCGCCCGCCTGTCGCGCGACGCGCGCTTCGACGGTCGCTTCTTCATCGGCGTCGTGACCACGGGCATCTACTGCCGGCCGGTCTGCCCGGTCCAGCCGCCGAAGGCCGCCAACGTCCGCTTCTACGACTCCGCGGCCGCCGCGGATCGCGCAGGCTTTCGCCCCTGCCTGCGGTGCCGGCCCGAGACGGCGCCGGGCACGCCGGCATGGAACGGATCCCCGGCCACGGTGCGGCGGGCGCTGCGCCTGATCGACGACGGGGCTCTCGACAGCGCCGGCATCGACGAACTGGCGCAGCGACTCGGCGTCAGCGCCCGGCATCTGCGCCGACTCTTCGACCGCCACGTCGGCGCGTCGCCGGTACAGGTCGCTTCGACATGTCGCCTCCACCGGGCCAAGAGGCTGATCGACGCCACCGACCTGCCGTTCGCCGCGGTCGCGCAGGTCGCCGGATTCGGAAGCGTCCGCCGCTTCAACGACGTGCTGCACCGGGTATACGGCCGCACGCCGCGCGAGTTGCGCCGTCGACGCCGGCCGGTGCCGGCGAGAGCCGGTCAGCTCGATGGAGCGCTGCGCCTGCGCTTGAACTACCGGGCTCCGTACGACGCCGCGGCACTGCTGGAGTTTCTGGCGCCGCGCGCGGTGCCCGGCGTGGAGGTCGTCGATGTCACCCGGAGAACCTACCGGCGCGCGTTTCGCCTGGCGGGAGGAGAGCCCCGAAACGGCGCGCGACGGCCATCGCGGTCGGAAAGGACCGTCGCCGCCGGCATCGTGCGCATCGAGGCAAGCGGCGACGGGTACCTGGATGTGGAGGTCGATCCTCCGAACGCCCACGTGCTGCTGGACGTGGCAGGCCGCGTGCGGCGGCTTTTCGATCTGGACGCCGATCCCCTGTCCTTCGGCCCGCATCTGTCCGGCGCGCACGGCCTGTCCGCCCGGATGGATGCGCTGCCCGGCATTCGGATTCCCGGCGCCTGGGACGGCTTCGAGCTGGCGGTGCGCGCGATCCTGGGCCAGCAGGTTACGGTCAAGGGCGCGACGACGCTGGCCGGACGGCTGGTCGACAAGCTGGGAGAAACGCTCCCGGACCACCTGAGCGGATCGGGCCTCGCGCGGACCTTTCCATCGCCGGGCGCGGTCGCGGCGTTCGACCTGCGCACCATCGGAGTACCCACCGCCCGCGCCGCGGCCCTGCACGCCCTGGCCGAATCCGTGGCAACCGGCACGCTGAATCTCGGCCCGGCCGCCGACCCGGACACGACTCGCGCACGGCTGACCGCCATCCCGGGCGTCGGCCCCTGGACCGCGGAGTACGTCGCCATGCGGGCACTACGCGATCCCGACGCCTTCCCCGCCGGCGATCTGGGCCTGCGCAAGGCCGTCGCGAGCGGCGCCCCGGTCAACTCCCGGGAGCTCCGTACGATGGCGGAGGCCTGGCGCCCGTGGCGCGCCTATGCCGCCATGCTGCTCTGGCAGGACGGCGCCGCAACAACCAGGGTAGAAGGAGGTAGAGATGCCCAGGTCGTACCATGACTTCGACACGCCCGTCGGTACTCTGCGCCTGGTGGGCGACGAGCGACACCTCGAACGCGTCGACCTGCCGAACGCGGCGGTTCGTCAACCCGATGCAGGGTGGCGCGAGAAACACAGCGCGTTGCCCGCAGCGCTAGACGCTGCGAAACGCCAGTTGGAGGAGTACTTCGACGGAACCCGCCGCGATTTCGAACTCCCGCTCGCGCCCGACGGCACTGCGTTCCAGTGCCGGGTATGGGAGGAGCTCCGCCGGATCTCGTACGGCGAAACCATCTCCTACGGCGAGCTGGCGCGCCGCATCGGCAAGCCGACAGCGTCACGCGCGGTGGGCGCGGCGAACGGCAGGAACCCGCTCGCCATCGTCGTGCCCTGCCACCGCGTCATCGGCGCCGACGGCACGCTCACCGGTTACGGCGGGGGCCTGCCGGTCAAGCAGGCGCTCCTCGCTCTCGAACGCCGCGTGGCTGGCGAGGCGCCACTCCCGCAGTACTGAAAGGGTCGCCGCTGATAGGGTCGCTGACGACGGGTTAATGCTGACTCCGCTCACTCTCGGTCCCAGCCCCGCGCGACCGTCTCCGACAACGATATGCCATCGACTGTTCGCTCCGGCTCGTTGCTGACCCGCACCGGGCCGTTTGCGTCCCGGTAGAACCACCTGCCCTTGGCACCGGCCATGTAGTCGATCGTGACAGGATGATGCGAGACGACGACCGCCTGCTCAAGCGTGTCGCCACAGTGCTCTGCAACCGTCGCGAGCCAAGGCTGGATCTCGCGCAGCGCAAGGTAGTTGTCCGGCTCATCCAGGAACAACGACGTGCGTCCGCCATCCGAAAGAAAAACCAGGCAATACAGTGCGATCAGTGATCTCTGGCCGTCCGACAACTGATCCAAAGCGTAGCGATCGAGCCGACCTTCGTCGTTCGCTGCGCGAAAGTCCACCTTCAGAGATCGCGCGTTTTCGCCTGACTCCGTCAAGCTGATGGAATCAAAACCCGGAAGCGCCTCGCCGAGCGCCTTGAACACCGCCCCAATACCGCGCATCCTCTCCTGTGCAGCGTGACGATACCAGCCGACGAAGTTCTGCATCAACGGTTGAAGAAACTCGTCTTCGGTCCTGGTCTCGGGCTCGAACAGGGGCGGACAAGGGCTGGCGATGACTAGGTCCGCCACCGCCTTCCTGAACCGGGTCAGCTTGGTGTTGTCCACTCTCTCGTTCAGGGATCCGACACCCGAACGAGACCAGTCGAAGGGATATGAGGGTCCTTCCTTGTAGTCATCGTGGTATAGCTGGGCGTCGCCTCCCTTCAACCAGAAGATCGGCTTGTTATCGTGCTCCAGCATTTCTTCAGCGATCCGCGCTTTCCGGCGGGGGCGCTCGTGCTCGATCTGCAACGTGTAGCGGTAGGCGCAGTCGTCGATCTTCAGGTCGACCTCGATGCGTTGCATATCACGAGCCTGCATCAACGAAAGGTCGTCGGTCGGAAACGCTTCCCCGATTCTGGCTCCCCGTGCTACGAGATCCTGAATCCGGCGTAGTACATCCAGTACCGAGGTCTTCCCGCTGCCGTTGGTGCCCAGAAGAATGTTCGTCTCGTCGAGCTTCAGCTCGAAGTTGACCAGGCACCTGAAATTGTCGACATAGAGTCTCGTCACCATGGCGGCGGCCCCGAAAAGAAAGCCGGCGGCACCACTGGCGCCGCCGGCGTCACTCTACCTGGTCCGGACGATCCGAATCGGATCCCCCACCGCTACGGCAGGCTCAGCGCCACCCACTGGCCGGGGACCTCGCGACCCCCAATCGGCACGACGACGTACTGCTTGCCCTCGTGCAGGTAGGTCATCGGGACACCGGTGGTCCCCGCCTCGAGCTCCATCTCCCAGACGACGTCGCCGGTCGCCTTGTCGTAGGCGCGGAACCAGGGCTCGCCGTAGTTGGTCACGATGTTGAGCGGCATCCCGTCCATCACGCGGCCGCCCGCCTGGATGCCGACGTCCGACCCCTCGCCGATGAAGAGCAGCGTCTTCGTCAGCAGCGGTCCGGGGCGTCCGGGGGAACCGAGACGGCCCAGGTTCAGGTGGGCGATGGCCGGGTGGTCCGTCGGCCCGTGGCCGTTCGGCACCATCCAGACCTCCTCGCCGGTGTTCATGTCGAAGACGGTGATGCGGCCGTAGGGCGGCTTGAACAGCGGCAGCCCGCGCGGCCCGCCGATCCACTGCCGCGTGCCCTTGATGTAGGCGAGGTTGGTCCGGTCCGGATTGCCCTCGAGGATGTCGGCGACGAACGGCGAGGTGATCGACGGGATGTAGAGGTGGTTGGTCTCCGGGTCGAACGCCGCGCCCTGAACGTCCGCGCCGCCCTGCGAACCGGGAAGCTGAATGGTGCCCTGGTTGTCGTTGGGCCCCGCGCCGCGCACCGACGGCGGCGTGAACATCGGGCCGATGGTGTAGCGCTCGACGATCTCCAGCGCCTCTTCGCGCAGCTCCGGCGTGAAGTCGATCAGGTTCTCGACCGTCGCCCCCTGGCGGTCGAACGCCGGCGGCTTCGTCGGGAACGGCTGCGTCGGCGAGGTGACCTCGCCCGGCGTGTTCGACTGCGGCACCGGCCGCTCCTCGATCGGCCAGATCGGCTCGCCGGTCACCCGGTCGAACGCGAAGGCGAACGCCTGCTTGGTGATCTGGATCACGGCCTTGACGTCGCGTCCGTCGACGGTGAGGTCGGCCAGGATCGGCGCGGCGGGGATGTCGTAGTCCCACAGGCCGTGGTGCACGAGCTGGTAGTGCCAGACGCGCTCGCCCGTCTCGACGTCGACGCACACGATCGACTGCGAGAACAGGTTGTCGCCGGGCCGGTGCCCGCCGTACATGTCGTTGGTCGCCGAGGAGGTCGGCATGT
>WTGR01000397.1 GCA_011523485.1 Acidobacteriota bacterium | reverse complement strand
CGTGCCGCAAACGCCGCCTGACGCTCATCTAACAATGATGTCGTGCACCCCTCGCGAAGGTGCAGGAAAAGGTGGACGAAGCGTTTACGGCCACCGGGCAGCCGCGGCGGGGGCAAACCTCGCCGTGGACCCGGATCCGCGAGCAACACCGTGTCGCCAAGGCCAACGAACGCGACGTGCGACAACAGATGGAGGATAGCGAAGGTGCACGGCTGCGCATTGAGAAGTTGCACGGCGAGTTGCTGGCCGCAGAGGCGAAGAGGGAGCAGGCGGCGGGCATTCTTGAAGGCCTTGAATTCGCCGTCGAACAACGCCGGGAGCGCGAAGCGGCCGCGACTGCCCTCGCTGATGCCCAGACCGAGTTCGACCGCGTTCAGACACTATTCGAACGCCGCGACAGGAATCTAGCCGCAGTTGCCGCAAGCAGGAAGAAAGTCGATGAACTCGAACGCGCGTGGAAGGAAGCCAAGGCTGCGGCCGAAGCCCTCGCGCCCCAGGTCGAGGCCGCGCGAGAACAAGTGCGCCGGCTTGAGACCGGTGCCGGTGAACAGCAACGACGGCTGCGCGAGGAGGAGGCAAAGATCCGGCGCTTGAAGCTGGAACACCGCCAACAAGAACTTGAGCGCAAGATCGCGCAGGCGCACGAACTCGCGAAGCTCAGTGACGAAGTAGCAGCGCTCGCAGCGGACATCGACGAACGGGAGACGGCCCTCAAGGAAAGGGGAGAGGCCCTGCACCAGGCGCGGGACGCCGTGAACAGTGGCCGCAACGAAATCGAAAATCTCGATGTCGAGCGTCACTGCGCCCGCTACCTTGCGGCGTTGGACGCGGCACGGGCATCCACGAAGGTGCTCGACGCCGCCCGCGAACACGCCCAACGGGCGGCCGTGCTGGAAGGCAAGGCCGCCACGGCGCGCGAAGAGGCCGGCGACCTCAACGCGCCGTTGGTCGCCGAACTCGACCACCTCCGATCCCTGGCGACGGAATGGCGCATCGCCCGCGAGAAGCTCGCTGTTGGGCTCGCCGTGGATATCGATCTGGAGCGGGCCGGCACCGCCGAGGTCAGCATCGACGGCCAGTCGCGTCAGGTCCGGATCGGTACCGGCGAACGGGCCGAATTCGAGGCGGAGCGGGAACTGCGGCTCGACCTCGCTGGTATCGGCGTCGTTCACGTGCGCGGAGGCGGCCGCGACCTCCTGCGCGCTGCCGAGGCCGCGGAGAGAGGCTGGAACGGCGCGGCGAAGCCCGTCTTCGCCCGCACCGGTTGCGTGTCGCTCGCCGACCTGGAAGACCTCCGGGCGCGCGCCGATACCCTCCTCGCAACTGCGACAGGCCTCGAACGCCAAGCCGAGCAGGAACGGGCGCGCGCCGAAGGCATCGACGAACTCGAACGCCGCGCCATCGTCGCCAAAGCCGAAGAGGAACAGCGCCGGTCCGCCGTGGTCCAGTTCATCAACGATGGCAAGTCAGTGGAAAAGTACGTCAACAGCCTCGACAAACCACCCCGTGACGAACGCTCTATCGAAGACGACATTGACAGGCTTGAGGCCGAGATGCGGGAACGCCAGGGGTTCTGCCAGCGAATGGAGAGCGAGGTGGCCGCCGAGAAACAGGACGTCGCGAATCGCCGCCGGGAACTCCTTGAAAAACAAGCCGCGCAACGCAACGCCCAGGGAACGGGCGACGACTGGCGCCAAGTTCTTGCCGGGGCGGACACCGAGGGTGACCGCCTGCGGCGGGAGATCGAAGCGGTCGATGCCGAGTTGGCGAAGATCGGGGTCGAGGCGACCACCGAAGTTGAACAGGCGCGGCAAGCGCGCGACGAGCTCGTCAGTGAAGAGAATCGGGTGCGCGAAATGCTGACGAACGAGGACTTGGCCACCGCCCGCGACGAACTCGCGAGACTCGAAGGCGAGGCGGCCGGGCTTCGTGCCACGACCGAAAACGAGGACATCGACGCCGCCCGGGGCCTGCGCGATCAACGTCGGACCGACCTGGACGCACTGCCGGCCCCAACCAATGATGTCGATCCGGCACAGCTTGCCGATGCCAAAGGCGCTGCGGAGGATGCTGGCGGTGACGTTCGGCAACTGGAAATGCAGCTTCGCACCGCCGAGGGCGCCCTTGAACAGGTGGGCGGCCAGTACATACGAGAACGAGTTGAGCAGGCGCGTGAAGCCGTTGTCGCCCTGGAGGAACGTGAACGCGAGCTTGCCCTGGAATACGGGGCCTGGAAGCTCCTGCACGAAACGCTCGGGGAAGCGGAAAAGGAGGACGCGGTCCACCTCGGCAACGCCCTGGTGCAACCCGTCAGCGAACGCATGGCGGCGTTGACCGGCGGTCGCTACGGCGAGGTTGCCATCGGTCCACAGCTTGAAGCCACCGGTGTTCAGGTGGCCGGACGCAACCGCAATTTCGACGTTCTGTCCGTCGGCACGCAGGAGCAGATCGCCTTGCTGCTGCGCCTCTCCATCGCCGAAGCCCTCGACACCTTCATTGTCCTTGATGATCAGTTGACGCAATCCGACCCGGCGCGCATGACGTGGATGCGGAACCTGCTCGAAGCGGCGGCGGCGCGCGTACAAGTGGTCGTGATGACGTGCCACCCCGAGCATTACGCGGTTGGGAATGGGCACCGCCACGTCGTGGACCTGTCGAGCTGCGTGCAGCGGCGTGAGCTTGCTGCTGCTCACGCGTTGGAGAAGAAGTAAGATGTGGTGATCGACCTCGCGTGGAACCGGCGAGCCGTGCTGGTCAGTGGGCCCGACCTGGAGCCGCTGCTCGACCAGGCGTACGTCGCCTGTGAGGGGACAGAGGGAACGCTTGCTTGATCATCTGGCCGCCCGCCGCGCGGACGGTGCTGGCGGCTCCGCAGTCCGGCAGGGTTATGATCTCATCATTCCTCGGAGAAGTAATCCGAATCGATGCGTTTCAACTCATAGGTGGCTTCTGTCGTCACACCGACACCGTGTTCGATCATCAGATCGGCGAGTTGAGCACCTGATATGAGAATTATCTTGGTGTCTATGCTTGCCGCGTATGCCATCGCCTCGCTGGAGAACGATGATGTCGTGATGAAGACGCCCTTTCGTGCACGTTTGCCCGCCAAGGCGCCAGCGAATCTCTGGACTTCGGGCCGTCCCACGGTGTTGGTCCAGCGCTTGGCCTGAATGTAGATGATATCCAGTCCAAGGCGGTCTTCCTTTACTATGCCGTCAATGCCCTCGTCTCCCGTTTGGCCGATGGCCTCTCCCGCCTCCCGGCGCGAACCACCGTAGCCCATGTCCACCAGGACATCCACCACAAGGCGTTCGAAGAACGCCGGAGACGTCTGCCTGACTTGATCCAGAAGGTCGGCGGCGAGACTCTTTCGCAGTGTGTCATAGGAAGCCTGTATGGCATCTTCCGGTATCAATTCCGGATCTGTCTTGCCGCTCGTTTGAGACGATTGCTCCTTACCGATGAATTCATTGAACTCGTCAAACTTTTGAAGATACTTGACGTCGACAACGGCGGGTCCGTCGGCAAGAATCCTGCGGCCTCTCTCCGTGATACGAAACTCTCCGCGCTTGGGATCCTCCAATAGACCAGCTTTCTTCAGATATGTACGAGACCATGCAACATTGTATTTGAATCTGAATCGCCGGCCATCGGGCATGGGCTCCTGCCTCTCCTGTTCCGTGAGACTGAAGCGGTTGGCAAGAAGTTCGACTGCGTCGCGCAGCCGATGGATCTTGTTGTCTCCAGCCAATTCGAGCAGCGGGAGCATTATGGACTGGTAGTCCGGAATCGCCATGTTCTATCCTGAAATCCGGGTTGCGCCACTCCGGTAGCGCCTGGTCAGCACGTTCTCAGCCGGCCCTGTACACCTGGACGGGCAGTGCCCCCGTCTCCAGCGTCGAGAGATCGAGGCGCTCAGAGGCTTGGTTGATGTCGAATCCCACGACATCTCCGTTGGCATCGAGGTCGACGTTCAATCCGCTCGCGACCTCGTGCGTCTCCGTCCCGGGTGATGACTTGAGTTCGACATAGAGACTGTCAGTGTCGGCGTAGTAGTGCAGCTTCATGACGGTCCGTTCAATGGGGCT
The DNA here is from genome assembly GCA_011523485.1 of Acidobacteriota bacterium. The sequence continues at coordinate 924 of WTGR01000397.1, read as the reverse complement.
CGCGTCGGCTGCGACGAGCCGCTCCGCCATTCGACGATCGCCTCGGCGTCCTCGCGGACGGTGTCCGAAGTCCCACCAACGACAGGAATGCCGAGCCGGGACACCTGCTGGATGAACTCGGCGATACTCAGACCGGAGAAGCGCACCGCCTCGCCGAGCGACAGGCTTCGATCCCGGTACAGGGCCGTGGCGAGGGCCCGCCGGATGCCCGGCTCGGCCAGCAGTGAACCGTCATCGAGATGCACGAGCAACGCCTCCGGCCGGTGCCGGTTGAACACCATGACAGGATGCTCGCGCGCCGCACGAAGCGCCGCCGACGGGTTGTTCCTCAACTCTCTGACGCTGAAGGCCTTCATGCTCTCCCCAAGACGTATGAACATAGCGCGGGAACAACCTCGGCGCAACCTCATGGCGACGTAGGGGGACACCCCATGACAGCCCCTGACACCACCCCATGCTATCGTCCCGCCCGATGCGCCACGCCGACGGCCGACTCCTGTTCTCCGCCACCGACCTCAGCCGCCATCTCTCCTGCGCCCACCTGACGAGCCTGCGCCGCGCGGCCGCGCTCGGGGAGATCGAGCGGCCGACGCCGTACGACGATCCCCGCGCGGAGGTCCTGAAGCAGCGCGGGATCGAGCACGAGCGCCGTCTGCTGGAACGGTTCTCGGCGGAAGGCCGCGCCGTGGAGATCGTCACCCCACCCGAGTCGCCGTACTGGGAGCGCGACCCGGATGAAGCGGCGGCGCGCACGCGGGAAGCGATGCGGCGCGGGGTCGACATCGTCTACCAGGGGCGCCTGCAGGACGAGGACGGGCGGTGGAGCGGCTATCCCGACTTCCTGCGCCGGGTGGGCAAAGCGAGCGTGTTGGGCGGCTGGTCGTACGAGGTGCTCGACGCCAAGCTGGCCCGCGTCGCGAAGGG
>WTGR01000590.1 GCA_011523485.1 Acidobacteriota bacterium | reverse complement strand
ACCACTTCCATCCGGACAGCCCCGGCCAGCTCGGCGAGCTGCTGTCGATGAGCATCCGCACCGGCGAGGTCCTGTGGCGGCAGCGGTTCAAGACCCCCATCAACAGCGCGGCGCTGACCACCGCCGGCGGGCTCGCGTTCGCGGGTAGCTGGGATCGCTACATCTACGCCTTCGACGCCGCCGACGGCGAGATCCTGTGGAGCCGGCGCCTGCCGACCTCGATCCAGGGGTTCCCGATCAGCTACGCGGTGGACGGCCGGCAATTCGTCGCGGTGCCCGTCGGGGCCGGCGGGGCGAGCTGGCAGGGCATGATCCCCACCGATCTGATGCCGGAGGAGAAGCGTCCGGTGGGGGGCAACGGGCTGTTCGTCTTCGCCCTCGACGAGTAGCAGCCGGCGCCGCGCGACGGCGGAAACACAGGAAGCCCGGGCCTTCTCCGGCCCGGGCTTCTCCCCACGCACGGCGCCTGCAATCCCGGAGCGACGAGCTGCCATCGGCAGCGTTGCGATCGGTCCGGGAACCCGGTCTGCCAGACGGCAGGCGGCCGCCGTTCACGGCAGCTCGGTGAAGCCGTGCGCCACCGCGTACTTCGTCAGCTCCGACGCCGTCCGCACCCCGAGCCGATCCATGATGCTCGCCTTGTGGAACTCGACGGTCTTGACCGAGATGCCGAGGCGGGCCGCGATGTCCTTGGCGGTGTGTCCCTCGGCCACAAGTTGCAATACCTCCCGCTGGCGCGGCGTCAGCCTGCCCAGGGTGGGCGGCACCGCCACCGAGCGGGGCACGCTCGCCCGCAACGCGTCGCTCGTGATGAGCGGCGTCAGGTACTTGCGGCCGGCGAGGACCGTGGCGATGGCGACGTTCAGCTCCGACGCCGCCGAGCGCTTCAGCAGATACCCGGCCGCCCCCGCCTCGAAGGCCTCGCTGGCGTAGGTCGGATCGGCGTGCATCGTCAGGAAGATGATCCGGGTGTCGGGAACCAGGGTGCGCAGCCGGCGCGCCGCGTCGAGCCCGTTGAGCAGCGGCATCGAGATGTCGAGCAGGACGACGTCGGGCGCGAGCCTCGGCGCCGCCTCCACCAGGGCCCGGCCGTCCTCGACCATGCCGACCAGCTCGCACTGGTCCTCGAGGAGCCGGCGCAGGCCCTCCAGCACGAGCGTATGGTCGTCGGCCAGCAGAACCCGCGGCCGCGTCCCCACCGTCTTCGTCATTCGCCGCCCTCGCCGCCTGCAGCAGCGCCCGGCAACGGCGCCCACACCGTGACCCGGCTTCCCGCGCCGACCCGCGAGGCGAGCTCGAAACGCCCCCCCGCCAGCCGCACCCGTTCCTGCATCCCCACGATCCCCAACCCTTCGGTCGAGCGCGCCGGCACGGCGAACCCGACGCCGTCGTCGGACACCGTCAGCCGGATCCCGCCGTCGGCCGGCGTCATGTCGACCGTCGCCCGGCTGGCGCGGGCATGCTTGACGACGTTGCGCAGCGCGGCCTGCGCCACGTGGTACAGGCACGCCGCCACCGCGGGCGGAACCGGCTCGGACAGATCGCCGATCCGCAGGTCGATGCGAATCGATCCGTGGCGGCGCAGGTCCGCCACGTGGGACCGTAGCGCCGCCTGCAGGCCCAGGTGATCCAGGACCGACGGATGCAGGCCGTAGGCGAGGCCGTGCACGTCGTCCGACAGCTCCACGAGCCGGTCGCGGATGGCCCCGAGCCGCTCGGCGGTCGCGCGCGGCGAGCGGGGCACGCCGGCCTGCAGCGACTCGACGTCGAGCGTCAGCATCGCGAGCCGCTGGTTGACGTCGTCGTGCAGCTCGCGCGAGATGCGCCGCCGCTCGTCGTCCTGGGCCGTCAGCAGCCGCCCCGCCAGCGCCCGCAACTCGGCCTGACTTCGTTCGAGCTCCGCCTGCTTCCGCCGCAGGGCGTCCTCGGCCCGCTTGCGGTCGGTCACGTCCCGCCAGATGGACCGGTAGTAGTAGTTCTGCCGCTCGTCCCGGATCAGGGCCATGCCGAGGCTGACGTCCAGCAGGCTGCCGTCCCGGCGCCGCAGCCGGAGCTCCACGTCTCCCGCCCGGCCGCCCGCGCGGGCCGTCTCCAGCGCCCGGCCGAGCGCGGCGGCGCTGGCCGGATCGTGCAGTTCGCGGATCGGGCGCCCGAGCACCTCCGCCCGGCGGTAACCGGTCGCGCGCAGCAGCGTGGCGTTGCACTGCGCCACCCGTTCGGTGTCGACGGTTACCGAGGCGAACATGTCCGGCGCGTCCTGGTACAGGTTCTCGTAGCGCGCCCGCGCCGCCTCCAGCGCACGCAGGGACTGCTCGCGCAACTGCTCCCGGTCGGCGTCGCGCGTCTTCTGCATGCTTCCAGTCGGATGCGTACCCGAGCGGTCGCGATCCGGGGACCTGGGGATATCCCTAGTTCTCAGGCGCCCCGGGACATCGTATCTTGCACCCAGAACCGGGGCGACGCGAGGCTTGACCGGCCCGGGAGGAGAATGGAGGCACGATGGACACACCGCCGGACTTCCAGCGCCTTCGCCGGCAGGCGGCTCGCGGCCCCGCGCGCCGTCTGTACGGCGGAGGCACCGCCGTTGCGCCAGGCCGGCGCGGCCGCAACCCGGGAACCGAAACGCGCGTGACCGCCGTGTCGCGCGGCGTGGACGCTCCAACGATTATCTGTCCAGTGCGAGCCGCACAGGCCACTCCTCTGGCGCGGGGCCGGACCGCGTGACGGGCGCATCACGCTGTCCGGCCGGCGGGCGTCCCCCGGCGTCCGCCGGCCGATTCGCAAGCGTATCGCCACCGTGCCGCCGGCGCCTGGAGCTGGCGGCGCAGCGATGCGCAGACCCGCTACTCGAGCAGGCAACCCGACTAGGCTTGGCCGAACGGATTCCGCACCGTCACGCCGGCGAAGTGCATGCCGGCCTGCAGGTCCTCCGAGAGAACCTCCGGACAGCCGCCGCGCAGGGCGGCTTCAACTATCGCGGCGTCCCAGTACGAGATGCGCCAGCGCGCCGCGGTCGCCAGGGCCTGCTGCACGAGCGGCACGGTGGTCTCGACGATGCGAAAGCGCAGCCACGATTCGACCAGATTCACGGCAGCCTCGTGGGCGAGACGGTCAGGCTTCGTCACCCGCGTCGCCTGCACGTAGAATTCCTGGAGCACCTGTGCGATCGCCTCTCCAGTACTTCCTCTGGCCGTCGCCGCCCCGCACCCGCGGGGCCATCACCGCCGATTTCCCCGGCGCCGCGGCTCCCCCCGGCAGCCGGGTGCGGTTCACGACCCGCGGCCAGTCGATCACCGGCGTGGTGGCCGAGCTGCAGGCCGCCCGCGCGGTGGTGCTGGCCGGCGACGACGGCCGGTGGCAGGTGCCCTACCGCCTCCTGGAGGTCGTGGAACGGGTGCCGGAACGGGAGTGCACCCTGGCCGACGTCGAGACGCTGGCGCAGCGCCTGTTCGCGCGGCATCAGGCGCAGAGCGGACTCGGCACGCAGTGGACGTTCGGCTTCGACCTCTCCACGGCGCGGGCCGGCGTCTGCCGCTACCGCGAGACGCGCATCGACCTGTCGGTGAGCTACTGCCTGCGGGCGACCCGGGCCGACATCGAGAACACCCTGCTGCACGAGATCGCACACGCGATCGTCGGCGCCGAGCACGGCCACGACGCCGTCTGGCAGCGCAAGGCGCGCGAGATCGGCTCCACCGCCGAGCGCTGTCACGACCTCACCCACACCGCGGCCCGCTGGGTCGGCGAGTGCGGCTGCCGGCGGCGCTGGTTCCGCCAGCGCTTGAGCCGCAGACTGCGCCGCGGCGCGATCTGCAAGGCGTGCGGTCGCACCATCGAGTGGCGCTGGAACACGGGCGAGGAACCCGCGGGTTGAGGTCAATCGTCCACGAGCCACCCGTCGCGGAGCTGGACGATGCGGCTGCCGTAGGCGGCGTTGGCGTCCGAGTGGGTGACCTGGACGATGGTGGTCCCTTCCCCGTTGAGCCGCGTGAACAGCTCCATGATCTCGCGGCCCTGGCCGGAATGGAGATTGCCGGTCGGCTCGTCGGCCAGGATCAGCGTCGGCTTGGCGATCAGGGCGCGCGCGACGCCCACGAGCTGCTGCTGCCCGCCCGAGAGCTGGCTGGGATACAGGTCCTTCTTGCCGACGATCTGGAAGCGATCGAGGGTGTCGGCGACCAGGCTCTGGCGCTCCGCGCGGGGCACGTTGCGATACGAGAGCGGCACGTCGAGATTCTCGGCCACCGTCAGGTCGTCGAGCAGGTGGTAGCTCTGGAACACGAAGCCGATGTGGGTCCGGCCGAGCGCCTGCCGGTGCTTCTGCCGCAGCTTGTGGACGGGCTGGCCGAGCAGGTCGTACTCCCCCGACCACTCGGCGTCGTGCATCCCCAGGATGTGCAGCAGCGTCGACTTGCCGGCCCCGGACGGTCCCATGACGGAGACGAACTCGCCGGCGGCGATGTCCAGCGTGATCCGGCGCAGGACGAACGTCCGGCTGACCCCGTGGCGGAAGACCTTCTCGACGTCGCGCAGCGCGATCAGCGGCTCGGGCATGGAGGAGCTTACCAGTCCGCCGCGCGGGCTTCGCCGCGGACCCCGGCCCGGAGCACGGAGCAACGGCCGGCCCGGTGGATGGCGGAGCGAGTCACGGAGTAGACTCCGTGCGTCACGGGATTCCAGCGCGCCCGACGCGCACCATACGGCCTCACCAGAAGCGAGGATGTCATGAGAATCACCACGTTGCTCACCGTCGTTGCCGTCGCCGCCGGCCTGCTGGTCGGCGGGGCCGTGCAGGATGCCGCCGCCCAGGAGGCGGAGCCGTTCCGGGCCGCCGACTTCGAGTACGGCTCGCGCTTCGAGCTGCCGGACGGAACGACCGCCCAGATCTGGAACCCGGCCAAGGCCAAGCTCGTCGCGGGCGGGCCGATGATCGGCGGCACGGTGCGCGCCACCGACCCGCGCACGTACTGCGCGATGGCCGCGGCCGGCTACGACTTCGTCTGGGTCGAGATGCAGCACG
>WTGR01000439.1 GCA_011523485.1 Acidobacteriota bacterium | reverse complement strand
CGCGGTACGGCTTGCCCGGAGCCGCGCGGACCGGGTCGGACTCGATGCGGTAGAGGAACTCGGGGCTCACGAGCAGACGCCGGAGGGCCAGCTCGACACCTTCCTCGAAGCTGCCGCCGCGGCGGCCCTGCGCGTAGAAGTCGAGCAGCACCTGCATCTCGCCGGCCGTGACCGGGCGCCGGTAGGCGCGCCGGGCCAGCCCCGACAGGATCTCGTGGGCGCAGGAGGCCTCCGCCGCGGTGTCCACCGGGCGGCAGGTGAAGACCCGCTCGCGCGACGGGGTCTCCGTCACGCCGGTGCCGCCATAGGGACCGGTAATCGTCACGCTGCGCACGAACGGCTGCTGCCCGGCCAGGCCGCCGGGGTTGCCGGCCACGCGCGGGTTCGGGAACGGCTCGCGCACCTGCTCGACCAGCGCGGACGGCTTCTTGAAGAAGGTCACCCCCACCTCGCGCGGGCCGGCGGCGACGGACATCCGGAAATCGATTGTGGAGGCCTGGGCGTACGGGTTGTCCGGTGCGCCGTCCCGCTGCGGGCCCAGCGTCACCAGCCTCACCGGCTCGCCGTCCAGCGTCACCTCCAGGTCGTGGTTCTCGCGCAGGTTCCGCGTGCCGGTCAGCTCGACCCGCACGTCGTACTCGGCGTCGCGCGGGAACAGGTGCTCGATGTAGAGGCCGCCCCGCGTGCCGAACGGCAGCGCCTCGACGCGGCCGTGCTGCGGCAGGTCCTGCGCCGCCTCGTAGGTGTCGGCCGACATCGCGGGCGGCGCGCTGCCGACGGCCAGGCGGCTGATGGTGCGCGCCGCCGCGAGGTAACGCTCCATCAGCGACTGCGACATCCGCAGGAGGCCGCCGATGTTGTCGAAGCCGAAGCTCGCGTCGTCGGCCGGCAGGAAGTCGTCCGCGGCGATCTCCACCGCCAGCAGATCGCGGATGGCGTTGGTGTACTCGGTGCGGTTCAGGCGATGGAACGTGGCCGTCCGGCCCGGATCGCGGGTCTCGGCCCAGGCGCCGTCGAGCTCCCCTTCCAGCCAGGTCAGGAACGCCTCGAGCTCGTCGGCCGGGGGGCGCGGCCGGCCGGCCGGCGGCATCACCCCGCCGCGCAGCTTGCGGACCACCTTCTCCCAGCGGTCCGCGTGGCTGCCCACCTCGGCGAGATCGAGCGTGTCGAAGGTGAGGCCGACGGCGCGGAGCTGGCCGACCAGCGGCGAGGCGGCGCGGCCGCGGCCGCTGACCATCTGCTCGTTGTGGCAGGTGACGCAGTAGCGGTCGAGCAGCGCACGGTGGGGGGCGCTATCGTCCGATTGCACCGCGGCGGTCTCTGCCGCCTCCTGGCCCGCCGACACCGGAGTGACCATTCCAGCGACCGCAACCGCGGCCACCGAGACGAGCAACGCCACACTGGTCTTCGTCACGAAGGCGCACCTCACCCGCTGGGTTCCCGAACATCGCATGCTATTGGCTGGCGGCGGACGTGTCAACGACTACCAGATCTCGTCCCGTTCCAGACGGAATCCCGCCAGGAGGGGATCGGCCGACAGGTACGCCGGCGCCTGGAGGCACTCGACCGAACCGTACGGCAGGTAGACGAAGACCTCCGCCCGCAACGGATCGATCAGCCAGCCGAGGCCGGCGCCGTTGTCCACGTACTCGCGCATCTTGTCCTGTAGAACCGGCAGGCTGTCGGTCGGCGAGCGCAATTCCACCACGAAGTCCGGACACAGCGGAAGAAAACGGCTGCGCTGACGCTCCGTCAGGACATTCAGCCGCTCGCGGAGAACCCAAGCAGCGTCCGGAGAGCGAACCGCGCCGTTCGGGAGGACGAAGCCGCAGGAGGAGTCGAAGCAGGTTCCGGCTCCGTTCCGACTGGCCCAGTTCGCGAGTTGTCTCACGATCTCGGCGTTCCTGCGGCTGGTGTCGCCTCCGGCGGGCGGCATGATGGACAGACCTCCCCCGGCCGCGCGCTCGATGCGCAACTCGCGGTTCAACCGGCACAACTCGTAAAACTGATCGTCGTCGAGGCGCACGACCGGCGGAAGCGCCAGAAACAGACGGCCAGCTTCCCTGTCTCCGTCGAGCTGCGCGTGCCGTGAGGGCGTCGTCATCGTCGCCGGCTCTTCCGGTTGGCCGCATCCAGCGTACTACACCGGGCGGTACCCCGACCCGACGCTCCGATGCGCGTCGGAGGCACCCAACCCACGGGATTGACAAGGTCTGGCCGAATTCCGGACAATACAACACAACATACAACGAAAGGACACAACAGCATGGACTTCCAGATCAGGAGCAGACGGTACCGCATCACCCGAGAAGACGTCCTGACCGCTGCGCAGCGCGAGCTCCCGCACTCCGGGGACGGACGCAACAAGTACTTCGTCGTGCTGCGCCGGCAGCCGTATCCGATCAAACAGGTCGTCCGACTGGTGACGGGTCTGCCGCTCGCGGGATTTACGGCGCAGGACGCGCACAGAATCCTGGCTCGCCTGGGGTTCGACATTGTGGAGCGGTCTGCTGAAAGGCCGTTGAGCGCCACGACGCCGGCCCTCGTAGACGGCGGCCTCCCGGCCTCGCCGGCACCCACGGACGAAGAGGATGCGGACCGCCAGAGCGAGGTACTGAAACTACTGGTCGTGTTCGAGACGGATGAAGACGGCTGGGAGGTGGCGAGTTGCCCGACGCTGCCGGGGTGCCACAGTCAGGGACGCACGAGGGAGGAAGCGCTGGCGAACATACGAGAGGCGATTAGAGGCTACCTGGCGAGCATGCGTGAGCAAGGCGCTCCTCTGCCCCCTTCGTCGGAGTTTCAGGTCCTCGAGGTGCCGGCATAGTGTCTCGTCTTCCGGTCGTGTCGGGCGACGAGTTCGTCAGGACGGTCGCCAGAATCGGATTCGCCCTCGACCGCATGGAGGGTAGCCACATGATCCTGATCGGCCCAACCGGCCGACGGCTCACGGTCCCGAGGCACCGCGAACTGGGTCGCGGCCTCCTCAGGGCGCTGATTCGCGACGCCGGCCTGACACGGAAGGAGTTTCTCGAACTCATCCGTTGACCATCCGGCCGAAGTAGCGGCCGCACCCGTGAGTTGCGGTCGGAATCAGCCTCGAGCGGTCGGTGATAGGCTCGTACGGTTACGTGACTCTCACGAGACGCTCGGTGATCAAGGGCGCCGGTGCAGCCGGCTCCCTGCTGCTGGCGCGAGGGCTCCCGATCTGGGCCCGGTCGGCGCAGCCCGATCTACCGCCTGCCGCGCGCGACTACGTCCGCCTTTCGTCCGCGCTGCTGGGCGTCGAGTCGGCTGTTATGGAGTTGGTGCCCCGGGCGCGCGTAGCGCCGCTCGCCGACACGTTCCATGCTCTGTGCGACGAGGCCGCCCCCGATGCGCTCGCGGAGCTGTTGGCGGAGTTCGGGCAGGCTGCGGCCGACGGCTCCGCCCCGCCGGCGGCCGCTCGACGCCTCCTGGAGACCGGCGGCAGCCCACGGTCCGACGGCGTGGGCGCGCTGGCGCGGCTGACGATGCTGATGTGGCTCTACGGCGTCTGGTACGGCGGCATGGAGACGGCCCGTATGCCGGCCTCCGCCGCCTACCTCGCTCCGGCGCACCGAATCGACATGGTCGTCTCCGTCCATGCCTACCGCAACGCCTGGATCTGGCGATTCGCGCAGACGAGCCCCGCGGGTGTCGCGGGTGCGCCCGGAAGCTGGTCGGAGCCGCCGCCGGACCTCGCGGAGTTCGTGCGCGAGGCCTGAATCGCCGGCCGGAGAGCACCCGGACCCACCTTCACCATGCGCACGACGCGGCAGGAACGCTACGACGCGGTAATCGTCGGCTCCGGCTTCGCCGGCGCCAACATGGCCTTGCTCCTCGCCCGGGCCGGCAAGCGCGTGCTGATCCTGGAGGCGGGACCGGGGCTCGACACGACGCACGGCGAGCTGTTCGAGCGCTACCTGCTGGCCACGATCAAGACGCCGACCGCGCCGTATCCGCCCGACGCCGGCGCGCTGGATCCGAGCCGCACGAACGCACCGCGGCCAACCACCGAGGCGCTGCTGTTCGCCTGGAACGACCCGGCCCGCTCCTACCTCGAGCACGCGCCGGGGTCGCTGCCCTTCGGGAGCACGTCCGAACGTCTCGCCGGCGGCACCGGGAACCACTGGATGGGGACCGCGATCCGCATGGACGGCGCCGACTTCGCCCTCCGCTCCACCTACGGACACGGCCTCGACTGGCCGCTCGCCTACGACGACCTGGAACCGTACTACGGGCAGGCGGAGCAGCTCATCGGCGTCGCCGGCGACCGGGCCGAGCAGGAGGAGATCAACGGCATCCCGTACGGCGCCGGATACGACTATCCCCAGGGAGCGATCCCGCCCTCCCACGGCGATCGGGTCTTTCAGGCGCAGGTAGACGGCGCCGCAATCGCGGCCGACTCTCCGGCCGTGGCGCGCACGACGTCGACACCGGCGGGCCGCAACGCGGGGCCCTTCATGAACCGCAGCCCCTGCCGCGGCAGTACGAGCTGCACGCCGATCTGCCCGGTGCGCGCGAAGTACGACCCGCGAGAGGCGCTGCGGTCGGCGCTCGACACCGGCCACGTCGAGCTGCGGGCCAAGGCGGTGGTCGACGCCGTTCACATCGACGAAGCCGGCGCGGTTACCGGCCTCCACTACCTGACCTACGACGACGTCTCGGTGCCCGCCGCCACCGGCCGCACCGGCGAAGGGATCGCCACGGCCGGCGTCTACGTGCTGGCCGCGCACGCCATCGAGAACGCACGCATCCTGCTGAACACCGAGCGCGTCACCGGCCGGCCCGTCGCCAACTCTTCGGGCCTCGTCGGGCGGCACTTGATGGACCACCCGGTGTATCTCGCCTGGGGCCTGATGCCGGCCGCGGCCCCGTTCTACGGCTACCGCGGGCCGCAGTCGACCTCCGGCATCGAGACCCTGCGCGACGGTCCGTTCCGCCGCGGGCGGGCCGCCTGGCGCATCGAGATCGGCAACGGCGGCTGGACCTGGCCGATCGGCGATC
>WTGR01000775.1 GCA_011523485.1 Acidobacteriota bacterium | reverse complement strand
GCATCAGACTGTGCAGGTCGCCCAGGATCCAGATGTCGGCGATCCGGCCGTCGCGGATCTCGAAGCGGGCCGCTCCCTCGTAGCTGATGCGCCGGCCGGTCGCCGGCAAGCCGAACAGGGGGCCCCGGTGCGTCCCGCGGCAGCGCAGGCGGACGAACGCGGAGCCTCCGACCCCATCCACCACGATCCGGTCGATGGTCTGCTCGAAATCCGGGAAAGCGCCGCGCACCAGCTCCAGGTAGTCGGCAAACGCCGCGTGGCCGGCGGCGTGGCGCCCGAACGCGCCGCGCAGCGTCACGTCCTCGGTCAGGAGGACGGGTATGAGCGTGGCGTCGCACCGGTTCCAGAGGTCGTCGTAGAAGCGGCGGACGAGCGCTTCGACGGTGGCGCTCACGGCGGTGTCGATCGCAGGACGGCGATACCCTGTCCCGGAAACCGCTCGTCGAGCGTGAAGACCGCCGTCTCGTCGGCTCTCGCGGCGGCCCAGATGAGTGCATCCGCGAAAGAGACGCGATTCGAGGGACGGCACAGGCGCAACGCTTCCAGAGCCAGGCTCTTGGGCAGGTGACGCGGGCGGATGTTCTCCTTGCGCAGGAGAGCGATCAGGTGGTCGACGACGACTTCGCGCGCGATTCCGTAGACCGACGTGAGCACGTAGGCGGTCTCGACGAGTGCGACATCGGTGATGACGAGGTCGGTTTCTCCGTCGATCACCTGCGCTGCCCGATCCGCCGAGTCGGGCGGATCGCCTGTGAGATACCGGACGAGCATCGACGTATCGAGAAGGCCGCTCACCCGGATGCAGGCGTGATGCCGGCCCGCGACGCTTCGCTCCAACCCCGCTCTCGAGCCTCCCGCCAGGCATTCCCAGGGGGGATGTGCACCTTGACGAAACGCGCCAGGGCGCCCTTTAGCGACTCGCGATGGTCCGGCGGCAGGAAGTGGATCTCGACGTGGTCGTCCACCTGGCGCTGGAGAGAGATCCAGCCGGGGGCGATGCCGAGTGAATCGCGAATGTTCTTCGCGATGACTACCTGGCCCTTGGTTCCCACTACATGCGGCATGGTATGACCCTGCCTGCCCAAGTATAACTGGATTCGCTGTCGGGATCGTCGCGGTTACGCGCTCGTTCAAAGCGGTTCAACGGGCCAGTGCGGACTGCCGGAAGCCGCCGAGACCGGCGAACCGCGCCCGGTCGCCCAGCTCGTGCTCGATGCGCAGCAGCCGATTGAACTTCGCCGTCCGCTCGCCGCGGCAACCGGATCCGGTCTTGATGTGGCCGCAGCCGGTGGCGACGGCGAGGTCGGCGATGAAGGTGTCCTCGGTCTCGCCGGAGCGGTGCGACATGTAGGCGCCGTAGCCGTTGCGCTGGGCCAGGCGCACCGTGTCCAGGGTCTCCGAGACGGTCCCGATCTGGTTCAGCTTGACGAGAATGGAGTTGCCGACCCCGCTGTCGATGCCGCGCTGCAGGATGGCGGGGTTCGTGCAGAACAGGTCGTCGCCCACCAGCTCGATCCTCGATCCGAGCGCGCTGGTCAGCCGCGCCCAGCCGTCCCAGTCGTTCTCGGCCAGCGCGTCCTCGATGAGCACGATGGGGTAGCGGTCGATCCAGCCGCTCCAGACCGCGATCATCTCGTCGGTGGTCCGGGCCGACTGGTCGGACTTGAACGCAACGTAGGACGCGTCGCGCCACATCTCGCTCGTTGCCGGATCCAGGCAGATCGCGATGTCCGAGCCGGGACGGTATCCGGCTTTCTCGATGGACTCGAGAATCAGCTCGACCGCTTCCTCGTTGCTCGACAGGTCCGGGGCGAAGCCTCCCTCGTCGCCGATGCCGGTAGACTTGCCGCGGCTCTTGAGCAGCGCCCGCAAGGCGTGGAAGGCCTCGATGCCCATCCGCAGCGCCTCGGCGAATGACGGCGCGTTGTGCGGGGCGATCTTGAACTCCTGGAAATCGACCGTGTTGTCGGCGTGCCGTCCGCCGTTGATCACGTTGAGGCAGGGCACCGGCAGCAACGCCGCGTCGTCGCCGCGGAGGTGGCGGTACAGGGGGATGCCCGCGGCCGCCGCCGCGGCCCGCGCCGCCGCCATCGATACGCCGAGAATCGCATTGGCGCCGAGCCGGGACTTGTTCGGCGTGCCGTCGAGGTCGATCATCCGCTGATCGAGCCCGCGCTGATCCGCCGCGTCGGCGCCGGCCAGCGCGCGGCTGATCTCGCCGTTGACGTTGGCCACCGCCTGCCGCACGCCCTTGCCCCCGTAGCGCGCGCCGCCGTCGCGCAGCTCCGTCGCCTCGCGCTCGCCGGTCGATGCGCCGGACGGCACGCGGGCCTCGGCCACGGTGCCGTCGTCGAGATGAACGCGGGCCTCCACCGTCGGATTGCCGCGCGAATCGATCACTTCCAGTCCGTCGACCGCCCGAATCCTCATTGCGTGTCGTGCCTCCGCCGGCGTTTCGGAGCCCCCCGGCGCTGCTGGCCCGGAAATCGTTGCCTGCGGCTCCGATTTCCGCCCAACCGGGCCTGTCTGGCAGTCTGCGGCGTAGAAACGGTGCAGACTGCTAGGCGTGCTCCCGCGCCAGGGTCTCGTTGAGCGTGATGCCGAATCCCGGCCCGTCCGGTACCGGCAGGATCCCGCCCGAGAACCGCTCCGGCGGATCGATGAGGTCGCCGCGCCACGGCACCTCGTTCCACTGATACTCCAGGATGTCGAAGTTCGAGAGGCCGGCGCAGACGCTGGCCGAGACCATCGTGCTGACCGGACCGCTCGGGTTGTGGGGCGAGACAAGGACGTCGTGCAGCTCCGCGACGGTTGCGATCCGTCCCAGCTCCGCCACGCCGCCGCAGTGCTTGACGTCGGGCATGATGATGTCCACCGCGCGCTCCCGGCACAGCGGGGCGAAGCCCTCCACCCCGAACAGGAACTCGCCGCCCGCCATCGTCTGGCGGATGCCTTCCTTGATCGCCCGGGTGCTCTCCACGTCGGTCGGCGGCACCGGCTCCTCGTACCAGGACAGCGCCTGCGGCTGGAGACGCTCGGCGACCTCGATTGCCAGCGGCACGTCGAAGAAGCTGTGGACGTCGATCTTCAGGTCGACGTCCGGCCCGATGGCCGCCCGCATCGCCTCGATGCAGGCGATGCCCAGCTCGGTGGCCGCCTCCACCTCGGCGGCCGGACCGTCGAGCGGCGGGAACCCGTCGAACGGCGCCGCCTTGATGGCGCGGAAGCCGTCCGCCACCGCCTGCCGCGCGTTGGCGGCGAAACCCTCGGGCGTCCGATCCGCCGTGGCGCGGTTGATGTTCGCATAGCCCGGCAGCTCGTGCCGCAGCGCGCCGCCGGTCAGGTCGTAGGCCGGCGCCTGCAGGGCCTTGCCGACCAGGTCCCACTGCGCCTGCTCGATCGCGCTGAACGCGGTGGCCAACCGGCGGTCGCCGGCCGCCGCCCGCGGCCGGCCCTGCTGCCGGTAACGCTGGATCTCGAACGGGGAGCGGTCGCGGGCGAGCTCGAAGAACTCGTCCAGCTCGGGCAACGCGGTCAGCCGGCCCATCGACGCCTCGCCCAGGCCCGTCATGCCGTCGTTGGTCGACAGCCGCACGAAGATCCAGTTCGTGCGCGCGGTAGCCCGCACCGTGATCAGCTCCATGCCGGTGATGCGGAGCCCGAGCTCCGGCTGCCCCAGCGGCAGCCGCGGCGCCGCCCCGGCGGCGGCCGAGACCTGCGGGAGGGCGGCGAGCGCGGGGACGCTGCCGAGGAACGCACGGCGCGAGAAGCGTGTGGTCATGGCGTTCTCCTGCGGGTGTATCAGTCGCCGGACCGGGGCTCCGCGGGAGCCGTTCCAGTCCGACATCGTCGCCGATGGCTCCGATTGCCGCCCAACCGGGCCTGACCAGAAGTCTGCACCGCCTCTGCGGCGCGCACTTCCAGGCGCCGCTATTGTACGACGGCCCGTTGGAAGGCATGGCCGCCGGCGCGGCGACACGCGGTTGCCCGCGGGCAGGCGCGGCCGGCCGGGCGTTGAACGGAACCGGCCACCATCAGCGCGATTGGGTTCACCGGCGAACCTTCCGGCGCGATCGGGATCGTTACCGGCTCATCGAGTAGAGCACCATGTTGATGCCCAGCCCGTAGCCGTCGGGCGAGAACTGCTCGAAGAAGCGGGGGTCGTCGGCCTCCCGCTCCCACGCGTCGGCCACGTCCGTGTTGTGCGTCATCACCACGAGGAAGCGCCCGTGCTCGTCGCTGATCGCGCGGAGATGGGCCACGTCGCTGTCGCGTCCCCGCTCGGACGTCGTGCGTCCCCGCGCCCGGTACCAGAACTGGATCGACGTGATCTGGGGCACCTTCTCGACGTGCGTCAGCGCGCGGAACACCGGGTGATCGAGCGGCACGTCGCGGATGGGATACTGCGCCGGCGGCAGCACCCGGGAGATCTCGCCGACCCAGTGGTCCCAGGCGCGCGTTCCCCAGAAATCGTCCACCCAGAGGAAGCCGCCCTTCAGCAGGTACTCCCGGAGCCGCGACGCCTCCGCGGCGCTCATGCCGATCGTGCCGACGTCGGCGGCCATGACGAACGGGCAGTTGAACAGCTCGTCGTCGGTCAGCCGCACGACCCAGTGGTTCGGATCGCCGCGGCGGTCCTTGCTGACCTGGGTCGTCGTCAGGTCCTCGATCCGGTGCATCAGGTTGATGCCGGCGTAGGGATAGTCGGTCGACCAGCCCATGCCGAGCGCCTCGTAGCGCACCTGGTCGTACATCAGCTTGCAGAAGGTGAAGCCGCGATCCGGCATCGAGGCGGGCGGGAAGCGCACGGGCATGTTGCCCTCCCCGACCCCCCAACCCCACTGCGCCGCCGCGGCGGCCAGCAGGCCGGACAGGAGGAACGACGCCACCGCGAGCACAGCGACCCGGCGCGTCATGGTTCCCACAGCATAGCGCACCTGCCGTCGCCCGCGGCTCCCTATTCCTCTCCGCCGCCCGCGGAGCCCGGACCTTCGCCCGCGGTTCGTCCCGCCGCCTGCACGCCCCGTCTAC
>WTGR01000202.1 GCA_011523485.1 Acidobacteriota bacterium | reverse complement strand
CCGCCCAGGATGCCGCGGAACGAGTAGTTCGCCTCGTGGCAGGCGTACTCGTAGACGCGGGTGTCGCTGGCCGGCCAGGCGTACTCGCCGGTCCACGGCGCGGTCCAGACGTTCGGGTCCTCGACCGTGAACCGATAGAGCAGCGTGTCGGCGTCGAGCCGGGTGAACCGCTCCACGACGTGGAGGTCGCGCGTCGCCTGCCGGAGCGCCGGCGTGTCGTTGAAGTTGGTGGTGTCGACGACGAGCGTGTCGCCTTCCCAGTGACCGACCGAGTCGCCGAGCCAGCTCCGGATCTCGGGCGGGGCGTGCTGGGCGTTCATGCGGATGATGCGCGCGTCGTGCACCATCTCGACCAGGATCATGACGTGGTCGTCGGTCTGCACGATCCGCTTCAGGTTGTTGTAGAGCACCGGCAGCATCGGCGGCCCGCCGGTCGACCCGAAGCCGAGCAGGCAGCGCTCGGCGAGCGGCCGGATCTCGGGGTCGTCGTAGGGGCCGGGGGCGTCGAGTCCGTTCTCGATCAGCCACCACGCGGTGCCGCTGTTCGGCCGGAAGAAGCCGGCGGCCTCGGCTCTGCGCGCCTGCGCCTCGGCGGTCAGCGGCGGCCGGCGGCCATTCGGTGGATCGGTGAGGATGGACGTCCGCCACTGCCCGTCGATCCGGAATGCCGAGCTGCCGCGGTCCATCCAGAACGTGTTGTAGCCGCCCACCGCGCCCGCGGCGCCGGTCGACCCGTCCCCGCCCACGGGGGGCGCCTCGCTGGGCGGCGCGCTCTCGATGTTCCGGTCGGGCGGGATGCCGAACACCGCGGCCAGCGCCACCGGCTCGCCCTGGGCGATCGCCGCCGCCTCTTCCTCGCTCAGCGTCAGGCGGTCGCCGAACTCCACGGGCCTCTCGAGCGGCGTCAGCGTCGCGGTGTCGTAGGTGCCCGACAGGTCGGGGCGCCCGCTGGCCGTGCGCGGGATCTCCTGCGCCTCGATCGCGGCGCCCGCCGCGATAACGATACCGAGCGCGAGAGCCGCGCCGGCTGCGATTCGATGTCGAATTGAACTACCCATGGGGACCTCCCTGCTCTCCGCGTCGAACCTCGTCGACGTCCGCCCGGCGCGGCGTCGTCCGGACCGGCATGGTTTTCGCAGACTGCTAGCGCGGCAGCGGATTTCGGCGAAGATCGCCGAAGAGCAGTTCCTCGACGAACTCGACGCACTTGAAGTCCATCAGCCGCGCGCCCGGCTCGATCCGCCGGTAGAGCGGCATGCGGATGGTCCAGGGCTCGGTGAAGACGTTGGGGTCTTCCATCGTCGCCTCGTACTGGATGTGGTTCGGGCCGATCAGCGTGTAGCGCTCGACGACGCGCAACTGGTTCGTATGGTGGCTGCCCGCGCGGTCGAACCAGGTCTGATCGTTCTGGCCGGTCACCTCGACCACCAGCGTGTCGCCTTCCCAGCGGCCTACCGACTGGCCCATCCACGAGTCGGTCTCGGCCGGTCCGACGTCCTCCAGGTAGATGTCGCGCACGGCTCCGGCGAACTCGTAGGCGATGAACACGTTGTTCTCGTTCTGGAAGATCTGGAACGGGAAGGGCATGTAGGTCGCGCGCGGGACGCCCGGCATGTAGCACTTGATCTCCGGGTCGCGGTCGACCCAGGCGGCCTGGTTCTCTTCCTTCAGGGCGCGGGCCTCGGGCGTGTACGGAATCCGACCGCCGCCCTCGATCACGCCCATGCTGCCCGGCACGGCGCCGACCGCGCCCAGCGCCAGGACCGCCACGTCGGGAAGCAGGCTGCGGGGACCCTCCCGAAGCTGCATCGCCGGCCGCGCGATGTGCGGCTCCACGTCGTAGTGCGCCGCGTTCAGCGCCTGCCAGATGCCGTTCAGGTCCGGGTTGCCGTTGGACAGCCGGGGCGGCTCGAAGTCCGCCGATTGCGCGGCGACCGGGCCTGCCGCCAGGATGCCGATCCCGGCCAGCACGACCGCCGCGGTGAATATCGTCTTCGTCGCCTTCAACATCACGGTCTGTGCTCCTCCTCGATACGGCCGACGGCGGGCGGCGCCGGCATGGGCGTTCACCCGGCCCTTGTGGCATTGTACCTGGCTCTCCCGGTCGCGGACCTGCGACCGCGCGGCGTTCCGGCCTCACCGATTGGCAACGTCGCAATTGGTGGTCCCGGATGCGCCTCCCGTCGGTGTTGCGTTCCCCGCGCGAATTCCCGGCGGCCGGCTCGGATCATGCGGCCCGTGCGGCGCCGCCTGCGTCTGCGGTTGCCATGGGGCGGGCTGCCGGCCTGCGCCGGCGGGCGCCGCTCACTGCTTCACGAAGCGCTGAACCCGCTTGCCCTCGAGCGTCTCTCCCACGTAGATGTTGCCGCCGGAATCGACCGCGAGGCTGTGGGCCGCGGTGAAGCCGCCCGCCCGGTGTCCGCCGAAGCCGAACGAATCGACGATGGACAGGTCCTCGCGCGAGATGATCCAGACCTTCTGGTTCATCCCGTCGATGTTGTAGAGGTAGCGCTGCTCGGGGTCGGGCGAGAAGTCGACGTCGAACGCCGAGCCGAAATCGAGGGTCCGCGGAGCGATGAGCACCTCGTCGAGGAAGGTGCCGTCCCGCTGGAAGACCTGGATGCGGTCGTTCACGCGGTCGCAGACGTAGACCAGCCCGTCCGCCGACAGCGTCGCGCAGTGCACCGGTCGCCCGAACTGCTGCGAAAGCGGCGCGTCCGGATCGTAGGTATAGGCGTCGTCGGTGGGGACGTTGCCGTAGGCGCCCCAGTGCCGGCGGTACTCGCCGGTGTCGGCGTCGAAGACCGCGACGCGCCGGTTGCCGTAGCCGTCGGCGATGTAGACCTCGTTGGTCTCCGGATCGACGTCGACCTCGGCCGGCTGTCCGAAGTTGGCGAGGTCGTTGCTCCCCTGGCCCTCGCCCTGCGCGCCGATCTGCAGCAGGAACCGGCCGTGCCGGGTGAACTTGAGAATCTGCGAGTCGTTGCCGCCGCTGCCCGCCAGCCAGACGTTGTCCAGGTGGTCGATGAAGATGCCGTGCTCCGACTCCGGCCACTCGTAGTCGTGCGACGGGCCGCCCCAGGCCTGGACGACGTCGCCCTCCTGGGTGAACTCGATGACCGGCGGGGCCGGGCGGCAGCACTCGGCGAGCGGCGGATCGGCGTCGGCGCCCCGCTCCTGCTGGTTGAGGCTGCCGGGCCGGTGGACGATCCAGATGTGGTCGCGTGAGTCCACCGCCACGCCCACCACGTTGCCGAGCGTCCAGTTGTCGGGGAGCGGCTTGGGCCAGTACGGATCGAAGGCGAAGCCGGCCCCGCCCAGCATGCCGTCGCCGGATTGGGCGGTGACCCCGGTGGAGGAGGCGCCGCCCGGGGCCGCCGCCACGACGGCGAGCGCCGCGCCGAGCGCACCGAGCAGAAGTCCGTATCCGAGTCGTCGATAGGTCATGGTCTGCCTCATTGCTGTCGTCCGTCGAGGTGGGCGCGCGACGTCGCCGCGTCGATCGGCGGCGCGTGACATCGATGGCGATTCGGTGTCCTGCCGCGCATTCGGTCACGCCGTGTTGCCGGACTCACTCTAATACAGTCCGGCGCGCCGCGCCCCGATTTTGTACGCTGGCCAGGTGGCGGCGGCCGGCGCCGTCAGGAATCGGAGGAGTCGACCATGCGAGTCGGATTCATCGGGCTGGGCGTGATGGGGCGCTCGATGGCCCTCAACCTGCTGCGGGCGCGCCACGAGCTGACGGTCTACGCGCGGCGGCCCGCGTCGCTCGCGCCGCTGGTCGAGAGGGGCGCCGCGACGGCGGAGACCCCGGCGGCGCTGGCCGCCGGCTGCGACGCGGTCTTCACCATGCTGACCGGCACCCCGGACGTCGAGCAGGTCCTGCTGGGCGAGGACGGCGTCGTGCACGGGGCCCGGCCCGGCACGGTGGTCATCGACACCAGCACCATCGATCCGACCGCGACCCGCGGGATCGCCGACCGGTTGGCGGAACGCGGCATCGACATGCTCGACGCACCGGTCTCGGGCGGACCCCACGGCGCCCGCGACGCCACGCTCTCGATCATGGTCGGCGGGAAGGCCGACGTGCTCGACCGCGCCCGGCCGCTCTTCGACTGCGTCGGCACCAAGGTGCTCCACATGGGGGATCACGGCGCCGGTCAGGGGACGAAGGCGTGCCACCAGCTCCTGCTGCTCGTCACCGCGCAGGGGGTCGCCGAGGCCCTGACGCTGGCCCGCCGCGCCGGGCTCGACGCGGGCAAGGTCCGGGAGGCGATGCTGCAGGGCATGGCGTCGAGCCGCGTGCTCGACTTCTTCGGCGACCGGATGGCGCGGCGGGACTTCGACGCCGGCATCGAGAGCCGCCTGTACCACAAGGATCTCGACATCGTCCTGAACCTGGCCCACGACCTGGGCGTCTCGCTGCCGGCCGGCGCCGTGACCATGCAGTTCATCAACGGGCTCCACGGGCGGGGCCGGGGGTGCGACGACCTGTCGGCGCTGATCACGCTGGTGGAGGAGCTGGGAGCGGAGTGAGTCGAGGGTTGCCGGGGTGCAGGTCGTGCCGGCCGAAGCATGTGTCATGCTTGTGCCCCGGCCCCGCCATGGCGTCGAGGTCGGGCCGCGGACCTCCGCGACACGGCGTGAGAATGAGCTTCTGCGACAGCCGGGTCACCGGGAAGTCGAGCAGCTCCTTGCGCATCCCGGTCGGCGCGTGGATATCGAAGTACTACGACAAGCTCTCGAGGAACTCGGCGATGCAACAGATGCGACAGCCCTCGTCTTCGGCCGCGCCCCTGCAGGGCGGGGTTACCCGGTTCGGCCGTCCGGCACCGGACCCCATGGAAAGCGTCTCGCGCTCGGCGCGCCTCCAGCACGGCCGGCTCTTGATGCTGGCCGCGGCGCTCCTCTGCATCGCGGCGCCTGCCACCGTCGCGGCCGACGACTGGCCGGAGTACCGCGGCGTCGGGCGCCAGGGTGTCTGGACCGAGACCGGCATCCTCGAGGAGTTCCCTCCCGGCGGGTTGTCGTTCACCTGGCGTGTCCCCAT
>WTGR01000521.1 GCA_011523485.1 Acidobacteriota bacterium | reverse complement strand
CGGACCTCGTCGACGGCGGCGCCAGCTACGACGAGGTGCTGGCGGCCGGCCCGACCGCCGACTACGAGGCGAAGTGGGGTGACCCGCAGCGCTTCCTCACCGCGGTCTACGAGGAGCTGGCGGGCGACTGACGGGGACGGTCGGCGGTACCGTCCCGGATGGATGGGAGGGCGGACGGCATCGGACGACCGTGAAGGTCTCCGGTGTCCGTCCGGCCAGTTCGGTTCAAAGCGTGCAGAAAGACAAAGGGCTCTGCCTCCTGTTGGCTGCAGAGCCCCGGTTGAGTTGACCCCGGTCAGCTTGTCATCGCCAGCCAGGAACTGCTACCCCCGATGGTAGTCTCGCAAGCCCGACTTATCGGGAGACAGTTGCATCATGCCCCTGGATGCGGTCTTGGGTCAAGTCCAGTCGCTCCACGTAAGGGAGCACCCGACAAACAATTCCGCATAGTGCCATGCCGCTCTCGTGGCCGCGAAACGCAAAACGAGGCCGACAGAAAATCTGTCAGCCTCGTTTCTGTGCTCACGGAATGTAGTCAGCGTCAGGCGCTCTTGCGCTTGGTGTTCGGAACAGTTGTTCTCTTTCCTCTTCCCGCTTCTCGGCTTCCTGCCTGACGATCTTCTGGCCCAGTGCTCTTACGTGCAACATCCAGCTCGGCACCACTGCCTCCGGTGGTCTCGCCTCTTGTTTGTCCATCCTTCTCCTCCAGGGTATCTAGGCGTGCCACATAGCACGGATCCTTGGCCGCATCCACCAGCGAAGACGCTGCCAGAGTCCCACCCAGTTCAGCAACTTCATCTTTCGGTTCACTTGCTGCCTTAAATAGGCCCTTGGCTTCGGATGCGTCGATTATGAAGTCGTGCGTCGGATAGTCCTCTACAAGATGGCGAACCGTGCCACGCTTCGCATTCTTGCCGTGCCTCACTAGTCTTAAGCCGTACGCTATCGCTACGTTCAGCTCGCGCAGATCCAAACCTAGATCGTCCGGCTTGATTTGCGCGTACACTGAAGACATGACTCCGGTGGTCATAGACACAGCGATCTGAGAAGCTACCTCGAAGCTGATTAGGCCTCCACTCCTGCGCTTTATCTCTAGCATTGAGTTCTCATAGGCCCTCAGAGTTTCATCAGCAAGTCCCTTAAGAGCAGTGTGAACCACCAAGCCGGACCTGGTTCTATCTATCTCGTTTCTCTGGAACAGTTGGACGTCAAGCGGTCCGAGCTCAGAAATAATCGGGGTCATGACGATCTCGTTTGCGCCAAGTGCCAAAAGAGTACCGGCACTCTTGCATCTCTCTGGCACAAACAAGTAGAACCGCCGCGATACTGTTTGAAGCAGCCGTGCAATACGATATGCGGCGTCCGCGTGGCCCCCGTTGGTCGTAAGGACGAGAAATGTATTGGGCCTATTTCCTTTCTCCAGCTTAAGCGCTTGCAGAAGCCGTCCCACACCTCGGTTGTCTATGTCGCCACTATATACAACGACCCGAGCGTTGTGTTTCTCGGCTACTGCCTTCGAGGCGCGAATTACATCGCGTGGTACTTCATCAGGCACGATCGCCACTACCTGACCCGGTGTCATGCACCGCCCTGGGAACACCAGTGTTCCATCGTCCACCTACACCAACAGCGGCGATCTCGCGCGGGCGTGCCTGTGTCAGACTTCCGGCTCGAGGCTTACCGCCCTCGCTCGCATGTCGGCTGTCTGGTGCCGGATTCGAGCGGCGCGGAGCATCGTAGGCTGCCTGGATCTCGCCAACCGTCATCCGACCGACATGGACGGCGCAGGGAACCGGATCAGACGACCGCCAACGGGCTTGCGAACGCCTCGGCATGTCGCCTCCCTCCCCAGAGACTCCCTGCATAACCTCCATCCATCATGGCACAGAACGAGTCGAAACGGCGCATTCTGATTCACGCGCGCCGGTGCCGTCAAGTAGACGCACTGCCGACGGGGCATAGTCTGTCCGATTGGGCCGGTTCGAAGTCAGTCCAGACGGCGCATCTCGAGCGCTGCCTCGGCCTGACGCCAGACCAGGGCCTCGACCGCGCCGCCCTCGACGCGGAACGAGATGCGCACGTCACGATCGCGGTAGAAGAAGTCGGTCTCCGACTCCGCGAAGATCTGCATCGCGTCCTGATCGGTCATCCGCGCCAGCAACCGGGCGCCTTCCCGCGTGATGTCGATGCCGAACCCGGGTTGCTCTTCGTAGCTGCCCACGTAGCGGGCCAGCGTCGACTCGGGCAGCGCCAGCGCGGGACGGGTGGCGGGGTCCACTCCGACCTCCGCCGAGATCCGGTCGGCGCGCCGCCCGTAGCCCTCCTGCTCGAAGACCAGGTGGTCGACGCGACGCATATCGGCCCGGATGCGGAACGTGATCCGCAGTCCCGACTCCACCTCGATGAACTCGGTCTCCGAGGTGGGCACGAGCAACCGCGTGCCGCGGTTCGACGCGCGCACGTAGAGCCGGTCGCCCTCGACGAGGATGGTCAGGACGAAGTTGGCCGACAGCCGGTACTGGCCGATGTACTGCTCCAGCAGCAGCGGGTCGACCTGCACCGGGCGCTGGGCGGCGGCGACGGAAGGCGCGAGCGCCGCCAGCAGCAACAGTGCTCCCAGCAGCCAGTGGCAAGGGCACTGCGGCATTCGAGCCGCGATGCGTCCCGATTGGACTCCCGGACGGCGCCGCGCGCGGTGGTACAGCATCAGTACTCGTCCAGCCCCTCGGTGAGCTCGATGTAGGTGCCCCATGGATCGGTGAAGAACGCGATCGACAGGCCGAGCGCTTCGATCTCCTGATAGGGGCGGTCGAACGTCACGCCCTTGGCTTCGAGCTCCCGGCAGAACGCCTCGAGGCCGTCCACCTCGAAGCCGATATGGTCGAGGCTGCGCCCCTGTGTGCCATCCAGCTCTGCGGAGCTCGGCGAATAGGTCAGGTTCACGCCGGGCAGGTCGGCCGCCTGGAACGAGCCGCGCATCCCCGGCGCGGCGCCGAACATGTCGACGTACCACGCCTTCATCGCGTCGACGTCGTTCGCGTCGAAGTGGATGTGGTGCAGCGCTATCGGCTCAGCCTGCGTCCGATTCTCGACCAGCTCGACCTTCACGCCGTCCGGCCCCATCACGTAGGCGATGTACGTGTCCTGATCGGCGATGTAGGACATCTGGTCGATCACCGACACGGCCGGTGGCAGCTCCTGGCGCGTGACGATCGGGTACCCGGCGCCGCGTACCTTCGCCAATGCCGCGCGGACGCTCGGCACCCAGAAGCCGATGTGGTTGACGGTCGTGCCCTTGGTGCCGCCGGTCGGCTCGCCCTCGCGCGCGAAGACCAGCACGTTCGAGAACTTGTAGATCTCCGACTGTCCGAACGGGGTCGGCACGCCGCCGAGGGTGTCGGCCCAGAAGCGCTTGTGCGCGGCCGCGTCGGTCACGATCAGGTGGTGGTGGCCGTAGACGACCGGACCCTCGCTCGCGGCCGTGAGCTGGGCGGACGCGACCGCCGCACTGCCGAGCACCAACAACGCCGAAACGCCGAGAACAGCTCGTGATTTCATCGTCCGTCTCCTTCAGTGAGGGAACCCCGGACCGGGATCCCATCCGGTCCGGCCTGCCCCGTCAACTCCGCTCTCTCTTCGACCTTCGACGCGAGCTCTCCTGTCAACGTCGCGTGCATCGGGCACCCACCTCCCACGACGCGCTCTAGTACCGGAACAGGTATGAGAGCTTGCCGAACACCGCGCGGTTCGTCCGCTGCAGCGCCGCGGTCGGAAACAGTAGCTCGTCGATGCGCCGGCCCTGCCGGTAGCGGTCGTCGTAGCCTAGAAACGCCACGGTCCCGGCGTTGATGCGGTAGGTCATCAACAGGTTGTTCCCCAGCGTCTTGCCGAACGTGTTGTGCTCCAGGATGTAGCGCAGGAGCAGCCGGTCGGTGAACTGGTAGGTGGTGCGCGTCCGGAAGATCTTGACGTCGATCACCTCGAATGCGGCGGTCGGGTCGACGAGCTGGCTGAAGATGCCGGTCAGGTCCGACCGCCACCGCGACGACGGCCGGCCGCTGATCAGGAAGTTGCCGGTCGTCGACTCGCCGAGGATCGCGCGCTGGTAGGGGCTGGCGGTCAGCGGGTTCGTGAAGCCGTCGTAGCTGTAGAGAACGCCGTCGCCCCGGTTGAGGCCGCCGACGATCGACATGAGCCGCGAGCTGATCACGCCGTAGAAGCCGTACCCGCCCTTCCGGAAGTCGACCTCCTCGAAGCGCTCGAGATCGCGGTTGACGTTGGCGGTCACCGAAATGTTGTGCCGGAACTGGAAGCTGGCCATGCCCTGGATCTGCTCGTCCTGCAGCACGCCGGTGTGGTCGTACAGCCGCAGGTAGTTGACGGTCGGCCCCCAGGTGATGAGCGTGGACTCCGGCCACCAGCGGTATCCCACGTTGGCGGTCGCCTGCCGCAGGTTCCAGCGGGGCAGGAAGCCGGTCTCGGTCCAGAACTCCGGATCGACGCTGCCGTAGGCGGCGCCGTAACTGAGGTTCCGGCCCTGCCGCGTGAAGTCGGCCTCGAACGCCGGTCCCCGGAGAAAGCCGTATTCCGTGCTCTGCGTCTCCGAGCCGACGCCCATGAAGCTGATGCGGTGCGTGCGTCCCAGGCGGAAGCGCCCGTCGATGCCGCCCACGCGGTTGTAGTCGTGCCCGAACTCGCGCGCCGTCATGATGGCGCCTACGTACGACTCGGAGTAGAGGTCGTAGCGCGCCCGCCCGACGAAGGTCTGGGCCGTGGTCCCGAAGCGCGGGTCGGCGCTGTCGTCGAGGCGGCCGGCTGCCTCGTCGTCGGCCACGATGACGCCCAGCGTGGTCCGGCCGACCTTGCCGGTCAGCTTGCCGCCGAAGCGCGGGTCGACGATGGTCCGCGTGTGCAGCAGCGTCAGCGGTGTGGAGGTCTGGAAGATTTCCTGCCCTTCGAGAAAGAACGGGCGCTGCTCGGGATAGAAGAGGGCGAAGCGCTGGTTCGTCTCGATCTGCGGCTGGTCCGACTCGATCTGCGAGAAGTCGGG
>WTGR01000898.1 GCA_011523485.1 Acidobacteriota bacterium | reverse complement strand
CCCCGCTGCATTCGAGCGGCGATGCATCCCGCGTGGACGGCGTTGCTCCTCGGTCTATATGTCCAATATGCTCCCTCGTCGCGCCTTGCCACGCGGACGCCTCGCCGCTCTCGGTGCCGCGCGGGGTTCACCACGGGCTGCGGCCCGGACGCTCTCCGTCAATTCCCGGGCCGTCGTCGCTTCCTCCGGCGCCGCCAAGGCTGGCGGGCCGAAGACCCGGCATCCGGCCACGCCCCGTGTACGCTCACCACAATCCGCCGTTGCCCTACGCGACAATCACCTCGCGGCAGTAGATGTGACAACGGCATCCGTTCGCGTCGCAACTCCTTATGAACCACTCACACGCCTGGCCGCCCCTTGCCTGGCAACGATATCTGCAGTAGGAGCGAGTACAGCGTTCCTGTGCCTGCACCGGTGGCGGCATCTCGAAGAGCACAACCGCGCTGAGAAACACCAGTCCTGCTGAAAGCGCTTTCCTGATCAGCCGACCACGAACGTAATTTCCTCTGCCTGTCAACGTACCCATCGGGCCCCTCCCTCGCGTTCACGGCGAACATGACCAAGCGACCCATGGGACTCGAGAACACTCAGTCGACTCTTCCTTACCCGCCACGGCCGGCGTTGTCGTGCTCAAGCGTAGTGAGCAGGAACAGCACTCGAAATCAGCGCCTTCATAAGGCTCCTTTCTCCGCTCCACGGGCGTTGTCGTCGGAAGCACGGTTCACGATCTCACAACTGTTCGTCACGTGTCAAATATAATTGCAGCCGTGTTTCAAGTGACACGTCGTGCCTTGTGCTGAACCCGTCCGTGCCGACGCCGACCGTACCCGGTCGCACGGCAATGATCCTCTTCCCGAATCGACATCGGCTTCGATCGAGCCGAGGCGGCGGGGCCGGATCGCACCGGCGACAATGCTGGTTCGGACGCGTTCTTGCTTGTGGCGGCCTCGGCGGCGACGAGTGTGCGCCTCAGGCGCCCGCTTCCTCGACCCCCTCCACCGGCGCCCCGACCGTCTCGCGGAGCGGAATCTCCTGCAGGAACCAGGAGAGGGCGAAGCCGACCAGCAGGACCGGCACGGCCGAAAGGAACACCGCCTGGAGGGCTATCTCCACCGATCCGGTCACCGCCGCCGCGGTCTCCGCCGGCAGGGCCCGAATGGCGGCGGGGCTGTTCAGCAGCTCGGAGACCTGGCCGCCGACCGACGCGAACGCCTCCGGGGACAGCCGCGCCGGCAGCTCGGACCCGATGCGCGCGTTCATGATCGCCCCGAAGAAGGCCACGCCGAACGACCCGCCCATCGATCGAAAGAACTGCGCCGACGCGGTGGCGATGCCCAGGTCGCGGTGCTCGACCGCGTTCTGCACGGCGAGCAGCGACACCTGCATCACCATGCCGACCCCGAAGCCCAGCAGCACCATGAACGCCGAGACCACCAGATGCGGACTCTCGGCGTGCAGGCGGCTCAGGAGGAACATGCCCGTGACCGCGCAGGCGCTGCCGACGATCGGGTAGATGCGGTAGCGCCCGGTCTGAACCGTCAGCCGGCCGGACCCCACGGAGCCGACGAGGACCCCGGCCGTCAGCGGCAGCAGCAGCAGGCCGGAGTTGGTGGCCGAGAGCCCGGCGACGACCTGCAGATACAAAGGCAGGAAGATGACGGCCCCGAACAGCGCGCAGCCGATGAGGAGCCCCAGCCCCGACCCGATCGAAAAGATGCGGTTGCGAAACAGCCGCGGCGGCAGCAGCGGATGCTCGACGTACGCCTCCCAGCGGATGAACAGACCAATCAGGAGCACGCCGGCGGCGGTCAGCCCGGCGGCGGCCGGGTCCCGCGCCGGCGCCACGCCTTCCTGCACGCGCACGAGGGCCAGCAGCAGCAGGCTGACCCCGGCCGTCAACAGCGCCGCGCCCGCAAGGTCGATGCGGGCCGGACGATGCACCCGGGGCAGCCGCAACACGACCCGGATGACGGCGAGCGCCGCACCCCCCACCGGCAGGTTGATGAGGAACACCCAGCGCCACGTCGTGTGGTCGACGATGAAGCCGCCCAGCAAGGGCCCGATGACGCTGGCGAACATCCACACACCGGCCAGGTAGCCGATGTAGCGGCCGCGCTGCCGGGGCGAGACGATGTCTCCGATGACGGCGAACGTCAGGCCCATCACCCCGCCGGCGCCGACGCCCTGCACGCCGCGCGCCAGCACCAGCGTCAGCATGTCGGGCGCAAGCCCCGCGAGGACCGATCCGGCCAGGAAGATCAGGATAGCGGCCTGGAACGTGACGCGCCGCCCGTAGATGTCGCTGAGCTTGCCGTAGAGCGGGGTGCAGACCGTCGTGCACAGCAGGTAGGCGGTCACCACCCACGAGTAGTAGTCGAGCCCGCCGAGCTCGCCGACAATCGTCGGGAGCGCCGTGGCGACGATGGTCTGATCGAGCGCCGCGAGAAAGAGCCCGGCCATCAGGCCGGAGAGGATGATGACGACCTGCCGGTGCGTGAACGGCTCGGGCGCAGGCGCCGGCGTCACCGGGGACGGTCCATGGTCATCGACAGGGAGGCCGCCGGGAAGGGTGGAAAGGAAGACCGGGGACCGAAGCCTCAGCTCCGGCGCCCGGCCCGGTGTTCGATGAGTCGTCGAGGCGTCGTGGTGGGCATCGGCGCCGCTTGCGCCGCGCGGACGGCTTGTCGACGTCGTCTGCGCCGGCGTCCGCCGCGCAGCGCGGACCGCTAGTTCGCCAGCTCGACGGGAACGCTCGCCAACTGGTTGTCCCAGAGGAAGTACATCGCGCCGCCGGGGGAGGTCATGCCGACGAAGCCGATCTGCAACTGATCCATCGAGTATTCGACGGTCTCCACCGACATCGCCGTCCGCAGGACGTCCTTGCTGTCGTCGTAGCCGTAGGCGCCCCACAGGGCGTTCGGGTTGTCTTCCGTGAAGGTCTGCTTGACGCCCCAGGTGCTGAAGATCAGCGTCCACGCCGTCGGATCCGCGAGGTCGGCGAACATGGTGTACTCGCCGGCGTTCAGCCGCTGCCCGCCGATGAGCAGATCCACCTCGGTCGTGAAGGTGGTCGTCTGGTCCGCCCCGACGCGCCACACCGGCGCGCCGGCGTAGATGCGCTGACCGAACTGCTCGCCCTCGCCGAAGATGCCCTGCCGCCCGCGCAGGATCGGACGACCGTAGTGGATGTCGATCCAGTAGCCGCCCTCGTAGCGGCCCTCTTCGTTGTAGCTCCCGCCGATCTGCGTCGCCGTGTGGCCGCGGGTGCTGAGCGGCCGGCTCTGCGCCGCGGCCTCGCTCACGATGATGCCTGCCGCCGCGACCACCGCGGCGGCGCCCACAATCTTCACTACCGAACGCATGCCTGTCCTCCTTGAGTGATTCGAACCGCCGTCCGTTGCCGAGGTTGTTCGGGTGCGCCGAGCCCTCCGGCTGCCCTGGATGGCGAAGCCGGCGACCGCCCGACCTTCCAGGATGGATCGAACCGCGCCGGCCCGGCAAGTCGCCGCCGGCGGCGCCGGCCGCCGCCCAACCGGGCCTGACCAGAAGTCTACGCCGTTCTGAGGCGCAGACTTCCAGGGCGCGGTCTACCGGCGGAGCAACGTGGCCGGCTTCGCGGCCAGCAACCGGGCGAAGAAATCGTTCCCCTTGTCGTCGACGACGATGAACGCCGGGAAGTCCTCGACCTCGATCTTCCAGATCGCCTCCATCCCCAGCTCGGGGTACTCCAACACGTCGACCTTCCGGATGCTGTGGTCGGCGAGCCGGGCCGCCGGGCCGCCGATGGATCCCAGGTAGAAGCCGCCGTGCCGCTTGCACGCCTCGGTCACCTGCCCCGAGCGGTTCCCCTTGGCCAGCATCACCATGCTGCCGCCGTGCGACTGGAAGAGATCGACGTAGGAATCCATCCGCCCCGCGGTCGTCGGACCGAACGAGCCCGACGCGCGCCCCTCCGGCCGCTTGGCCGGGCCGGCGTAGTAGACCATGTGATCCCGCGCGTAGGCGGGAAGCTCCTCGCCCGCGTCGAGCCGCTCCTTCAGCTTCGCGTGCGCGATGTCGCGCGCCACGATCATCGGCCCCGACAGCGACAGCCGCGTCGCGACGGGGTACTTCGTCAGCTCGGCGAGGATGTCCCGCATCGGGCGATTGAGGTCGATCCGGACGACGTCGCCCGGCAGCTCCCCTTCGGTGACGTCGGGCAGGAACCGGGCCGGGTTCTCCTCGAGCTGCTCCAGGAAGACGCCGTCGCGCGTGATCTTCGCCAGGGCCTGCCGATCCGCCGAGCACGAGACTCCCAGACCGACCGGACACGACGCGCCGTGCCGGGGCAGGCGGACGACGCGGACGTCGTGCGCGAAGTACTTCCCGCCGAACTGCGCGCCGACCCCGATCTGCCGCGCGAGCTCGAAGATCTCCGCCTCCAGGTCGTGATCGCGGAACGCGCGGCCGTGCTCGTTGCCGCTCGACGGCAGCCGGTCGAGGTACTTCGTCGTAGCCAGCTTCAGCGTCTTCAGGGTGAACTCGGCCGAGGTGCCGCCAACCACCAGCGCGAGGTGGTAGGGCGGACATGCCGCCGTCCCGATGGTCTTCAGCTTCTCCTCGACGAAGCCGAGCAGCGAGGCCGGATTCAGCAGCGCCTTCGTCTCCTGGTAGAGGAAGCTCTTGTTGGCCGACCCGCCGCCCTTGGCGATGAACAGCAGCTCGTACTCGTCCCCCGGCTCGGCGTAGATCTCGATCTGCGCCGGCAGGTTCGAGCCGGTGTTCTTCTCCGTGTACATGTCGAGCGGGGCCATCTGCGAATAGCGCAGGTTGCGCTGCTCGTAGGCGTCGAAAACCCCCTGCGACAGCGGCACCTGGTCGTTCCCGAACGTCAGGACGCGCTCACCCTTGTGCCCCATGACGATCGCCGTGCCGGTGTCCTGGCAGCCGGGCAGCACGCGGCCGGCGGCGATGCAGGCGTTGCGCAGCAGCTCGAGCGCCACGAAGCGGTCGTTCTGCGACGACTCCGGGTCGTCGATGACCTTGCGGAGCTGGGCCAGGTGGCCGGGCCGCAGCAGG
>WTGR01000150.1 GCA_011523485.1 Acidobacteriota bacterium | reverse complement strand
CCGCGTGCCGCCGGCCGGGAGGTCGAGCCGCCAGGCGGCGGGGTCGAGGGCGCGCTCCCGGGGTGGCCCCACCCGGAACTCCCGGCGGAACGGCGCAACGAGCGGCTGCCCGGCGGCGTCGCGCCAGGCCGCCTCGATCGCCAGCGTGTACCGGCGGTGCGCCGACAGCGGTCGGCCCAGCTCGGCGTTCGGCCGGATGCCGCGCTTGACCCGCCCCGGGTCGTAGAGAATCGTGTAGCGCGTGCGATCCGCGTTCCACAGGTCGACATCCAGCGGCAGGAATGCGTCGGCGACCGGCTCGCCGCGCTCGTCGAGCAGACGGACGTGCGGGTTGCCGCTTCCGAGACCCATCGGGGCGGAGAAGACGATGTACAGCCGGAGGTGGTTCTCCGGCACCTCGGGGCCCGTCGGATAGACGGCCGCCACGCGCGTCGACGGCTCGCGGTCGAGAGCCGGCACCTCGACCGTCGTGCGGACGGCGCGCGACGGGATGGGTGCGGAACGGCCTCGCGCGGACGGAAGCGACGACGGATCGAACACCACCTCGTAGCGCTGACCCGCATCGAACGGAAACCGCGGGGTGAAGCGCAGCGCGCCGTCGTGCACGGCGTAGTCCCCCAGCACCGGCGGCAACGCCGCGGCGCCCGGATCCGCCTGTGCGACGTGGACGCGCAGGATCGCCTGCCACGCGTCACGCGACCGCGCCGCGCGTTCCAGATGCTCCAGGTCCGCGGCCGGCAGCCCCGCGACGTCGACGGCCCGCTGGCCGGAGGGCGAGGCGGCCAATCGGATGCGCGGCTCGCCCGGAACGGATTCCGGCGCCGGGCCGCCCGTTTGCGAGCACCCCGGCGCGAGCGCGAGGACCGCCACCAGGGCGGCGGCCCTCGCCGCATGTCTCATCGGATGCAGGCGCCCTACGGCAGCGCGGCCGCTTCGAGGTTCAGACCGCCCCCCGCGGCGTCGACGAGCAGCATCGCCCGCGAGGCGTCCAGCCGATCGAGCTGCTGCACGCCCTGCAACGACGCGATGGTCTCGAACGGCACGCCGGCCGTATCCGGGATCGGGTCGGCGATGGCGTCCGCGGCGCCGAACGGCTCGGTCGGCACCTTCATCACGCCGCGCTGGTTGTTCGACAGCAGGATGTAGTCCTGCCCGTCCTTCTCGTAGACGATCATGTCGATGGGCCGGTTGCGGTTGCCGAACTCGGCGATCGTCGTCCCCTGGATCTTGCTGCCCGGCTCGAGGGCGGCGATGGGGAACTTCACGAGCGGCGTGCACAGGTAGCTGGCGACGATGGACGGCTCGCCGTCGATCTCGTAAGGCACGAAGGTGAACACCGGCGAGAACGTCTCGAGCTGCCCGTGGGACCCGTGGTAGATCTCCACGCTCGTCCCCGCGTCCGCCACCCGGAACGGATAGGGGATGACGCGCATCTTGGACGCGAACTCCTCGTTCGACAGGCCCGAGACGAACAGGTTGCCGTCGATGAACGCCATGTGGGTGATGGTCTGCACGCCGATCAGCCCCGCGGGGTCGACCTGGTCGGGATAGTTGGCGATCGGGATCTGGCGCCCGTCCACGAGCACCAGCGGCGTCTCGGCCGGCGGCGGATTGGGCACCCCGATCCGCGTGTAGCGGACCTCGTCGAACGAAACGACCTCGATCTCGCCCGCCCCGTCCACGCGCAGGAGAACCGGCACGGCGTCGGCGCCGAGCCCGCGCATCACCGAGAGCCAGGTGTTGCGCGTCCGCGGGTCGACCACCATGTCGGTAATCAACAGGTTGCCGGCATCTATGCCGAGCAGCCCGGCGACCTTGCTGTCGATCGCGGGCACGTCCAGCGTCCCGGGCACCCCGCCGGCCATCTGCTCGCCAAGCTGCAGGGCCGTGATGGAAACCTCCTGGGCGTCGGCCGCGAAGAGCACGCCTTCGGGCCCGAACGCCAGCTTGCCGATGTACTGGAACTCGGGCGTGACGCCGGTCGTCGCCTCCGGGTTGGCCGCCGACCGAATCCCTGCGGCCGCCAGACTCAAGCCGACGACGAGCAACAGGCCGTAACGGAATGCAGACATGCCGTGGTCTCCTTTCAGCGCATCATGCCGGTTGTTGTCCAGTCCCCGGCACGGCCAGTGAACTGTGCGTATTGCGTCCTCTTCACGGTGCAGCGACGGCCGCCCTCCACGCCGCGGCGGCAGACGCCTTGAGCGTCTCGGCGTCGGCGGGCAGCAGGTACCCCTCGGCGACCAGCGCGTCCGCGGCCTCACCGTAGCGCGTCACGTACTCCGCCTCGCCGCCGGGATAGCGCTCTTCCAGGGAAGGCCGCGAATCGCCCGACGCCGTCCGCTCGTCCTGCGTCCGCGGGAACGGAATCGTGGAGCCGTTCACGCCGCACAGGTCGCCCTCGGCGAAGCCCGCCGCGCGCACCGCCTTGCCCATCGTGGAGAGCGGGGCCGCGACCTCCGGCACGATGACCCCCGCCACGAGGTTGCCGTCGGCGTCGAGGCTCGGCACGAACAACGGGTACCGCTCGTCGCTCTCCTTCGGCGGCCAGACCGAGAAGTCGCGCACGCCGAGCGTGCTGATCGCGTCGTTGTAGGGACGGTCCGGGATGGTCGGATACTGCTCGCCCTGCCGTTCGACCGTCACCGCCGTGCCGTCGGCCACCGAGGGCGCGCGCGTCGCCGGCGGCTCGACGCCGTCCCGCACCCACCGCACCGTGGCGTCGAACGCGGCCCGGTAGTACGGCCACGGCCGCACCGGATTGGCGGGGTCGCGGCACCCGGCGTCACCCTGCAGGTGCGCGGTCCCGAGCATCCAGTAGCGCGCGTTCGCCGGCAACTCCAGCGCCCGGCCCCTCGTGTCGGTGACGATGAGCGAGGCATGGGCGCCGTAGTACTCGGAGTCGGCGTCCACCTGGATGATGCGGGGGCAGGTGCCGGAGGCGGTGCAGGCGGCCAGCAACCCGTCGGTCCGGCCCGTCAGCGGATCGGTGGTCGTCGCGAAGGTGAACGGGAACTCGTCCATCGGGTAGTTGTGGTCTTCGTGCTGGCGCGTGTAGCGGCCCGTCTGCGCGAAACGGGCGTTGACCCACGTGCGGCGGGCGCCCGCGACGTACGGCGTCATGCCGTCGAAGACGCGCCGCCCCGCCGGGTCCTCGTTGAAGCCCTGGTAGACGAAGTCCCTGATCATCCGGCCGCTCTGCGAGGAGCCGACGGCCACCACGTGGTCGAGCACCGGCATGCCGTCCACGAAGAGCGGGTTGGCGACGCCCCGATCATCGGCGGGACGGTAGCGCGCGAACGACACGAGATCGCGCATGGCGCTGAAGCCCAGGCCGTGGACGATCGGATCCCGGGCCTCGTACACGAACTCGTAGATGGTCCCCGCGTCCGCTCCCGCGGGCGGCGTCACCGCGACCGTCGTGTCGTCGACGTAGCGCCACCCGGCGGCCGGAACCGCCTGGCGCGGATCGTCCTGGAGCTGGCGGTGCGTGAGGGTCGCGGCGCTCTCGTCGAGCGTCGCCGCCGGGTAGGTCAGCCGCCCGAACGTGGGGCTGTCCGGGTCCTGCCACTCTTCCATCGAGACACCGGTAATCGTCCGGCCGCCGTCGGTGGCGAGCGGGAAGGTCGCCAGCACCGGGCGCGGGTCGCCGGCGCCGGGCGCGCCGTGCAGCCAGCCGCTCGAGACGTACGTGTAGCCCTGGTTCATGAGGAACGCGCTGCCGGCGTTCCCGGCCGCGTAGCCCCGCCCCGCCTCGTGGAAGTAGCCGAAGACGATGTTGCGGCCGCGGTTGTTGACCTCGTACGCGAGGACGCCGTTGCCCCGGGCGATGTCGACCGGCTTGAGGATGTCGACCTCGAAGGTGTACTCGACCAGCCCGTCCGCGTTGCGCGGGGCCTTGTCGAGATCCACGATCCCGGCGTCGCGGGGGGCGCCCGGATCGGCGACGGCCGTGGCCGTGCCGAGCAGAATCTCGTACTGGCCGACGGCGCCGAACGACCGGCCGCCGAACGCCGGCTCGCGGCTCGTGATGTCGAGCCGGGTGACACGGGAATGCGCGAGCTGGGGCGACGCGGATTCCTGCGCCTCGCCGACGCCCTGAAACCCGCTCAGCCCGATCCCGAGTACGACCGTCAACAAATGGTGTGGGAACCGCATCGTTCACCTCCAGCCGCAATGCCGTTCGTGCCCTGCGTTCATCGAACATCCGGTCGATGCGCCCGGAGGAAGGACCGTATCTGGCCCCGTCCGCGTTGCGCGGGGCCTTGTCGAGATCCACGATCCCGGCGTCGCGGGGGGCGCCCGGATCGGCGACGGCCGTGGCCGTGCCGAGCAGAATCTCGTACTGGCCGACGGCGCCGAACGACCGGCCGCCGAACGCCGGCTCGCGGCTCGTGATGTCGAGCCGGGTGACACGGGAATGCGCGAGCTGGGGCGACGCGGATTCCTGCGCCTCGCCGACGCCCTGAAACCCGCTCAGCCCGATCCCGAGTACGACCGTCAACAAATGGTGTGGGAACCGCATCGTTCACCTCCAGCCGCAATGCCGTTCGTGCCCTGCGTTCATCGAACATCCGGTCGATGCGCCCGGAGGAAGGACCGTATCTGGCGCACCGCCAGCGGTATCCGCTCCACGGGCTGCTTCCACGGGAACATGCTCACCTCGGACTGCGGCGCGAGCATCGCGGCCTCGATGGCGACATCGTAGGGATGCGCGGGGATGTCGTCCGGCAGGATCAGAATCGGCGTCTGCAGCTCGCGCACGAAGTCCCGCGTCACGGTGAAGACGAAGTCCGCGTTGTCGAGGTACATCGTGGTCAGGAACCGGTCGACCATGTCCATCGTGATCTCGGGCCGGCGCTCGACCAGGTCCGGGCCCCACCCCCCCATGTTGTTGTCGTAGAACAGCGTGGGGTGCTCCGCGCTCCACGCGCTCGGCTGCGTCAGCACGGCGGCGACGACGCGATCGGGAGCGCGCCGCAGCAGGTTCCAGATGAAGGGGCCGCCGATGCAGAAGCCGAGCACCATGAACTTGTCGATGCCCAGGTGATCCATCAC
>WTGR01000356.1 GCA_011523485.1 Acidobacteriota bacterium | reverse complement strand
CGTCCCACGGCGGCTCCTCCCGGTAGTAGACCTGCCCGTTCGGCTGGATGCGCCACGCGGTGATCGGGTTGAGGTGATACCCGCGCGCGCGGCGGCCGCGAACGGCGCGCAACGCGGCCCGCGTCGGCTGGACGTAGCCGGTATCGTCGGTGGCCCGGCTCATTATCTCGGTCCCGGAGCCGTCCCAGCGCCACAGGTGCCGGAAGCGGGTGTGCGCCTGCCGCAGGACCGGCTCCTGCAGGCTCGCCTCCTGCCAGGTGCGGCCCCCGTCGGTGCTGACGTCCACTTTCGCGATGGTGCCCCGCCCCGACCACGCGACGCCGCGGAGCTCGATCCAGCCCGGCTCGACCACGTCGGGCCAGGCCGGCGAGGTGATGATCGAACGGGCGTCGAAGACGAAGCTGAACTGCCGCGCCGTGCCGTCGGCCAGCGGATCGGTGTACTTCGAGGTCTCCTCGCGCGTCATGAACGGGGCGTCGGCCAGCTCGATGCGGCGCAGCCACTTGACGTTGGAGTTGCCCTCCCAGCCCGGCAGCAGGAGCCGCGCCGGGTAGCCCTGCGACGGCCGCAGCGCCTCGCCGTTCTGCGCGTAGGCGATCATCGCGTCGTCCCAGGCCTTCTCCATGGGGACGCTGCGCGTCATCACCGCGGCGTCCTGTCCCTCGGCCAGGAACCACGTCGCGTCGGGGCTTGCGCCGACCTCGCGGAACAGCGTGGCGAGCGACACGCCGGTCCACTCGGTGGTGGAGGTCATGCCGCAGACCAGCTCCGGCTTCGTTTCCGGTCCGGCGCCCGTGGGATAGTTGCCGGAGCACTCCAGGAAGCAGATGCGCGACGTGGCGGGGAAGCGCTTCAGCTCGGCGAGCGTGAGGATCGTCGGCCGCTCGACCAGGCCGTGGATCAGGAGCCGGTAGTCGTCGGGGTCGACCGCCGGCACGCCGCCGTGGTGCCGCTCGAAGTGGAGGTCCGACGGCGTGATCATGCCGTGGAGGTCCTGCAGCGGCGTCCGCGACGAGAGGCCGGTGACCCTGCCGCGCGCCAGCGGCTCGTGGGGCGACCGCGCCCCGAGCGCGCTCGCCGGCCCCCCCGGGGACTTCGTGGTGTCCTGCGCGTGGACGCGGCCGGCCGGCGCGAGCGTGGCGGCGCCGATGGCGCCGGCCGCCCCGGCCAGAATATCCCGACGGGTGACTGTTCTCGGCATGGAGCCCTCTCCTCCAGTGAGACGCGCGACCGAACCGGCGACCTCGAACGCAGCCCGACAATCGTCGCCTGCGGCTTCGATGCCGCCCCGACCCGTCCTCTCCAGGAGTCCACGCCGTTCTACAGCTCTACAGCGAAGACCCGGGGCGGCGCTTCTGCAGCGCAGACGCCTACGCGGCGTTCAGGGCGCGCAGGGCTTCGATGATCTCGTCCGACTCCGGAAAGCGCTGCTCGGCGTGCTTCGAGAAGATCATCCTGCCGTCCGCGACGACGTCGAATATCCCGTTGGTTCCCTCGATCAACTCGGTTTCCAGACCGAGCGCGTTCTTGATCTCGGCCGCCAGACTGGAGGCCCTGGGGAGGTACTTTCAACGGGTGCAGTAGGTGATCGACAGCTTCATCGGTGAGACTCCTCGTCTCCGTATACTACTCCTTGCGGCAATCCGCGTGAACCCTGTCCGCGCCCATGTCCCGCGAGCGCCTGCGCGTCGTCACCGCCGACATCACGACGCTATCCGTCGACGCGATAGTCAACGCGATGCACGCGGACGGAGAATCCGCTTGACCGCGGCGGCGAACCAGGTAGCCGAGGCGGCGGGCAGGGGAGCGGCGGGCGGGGAAGTACCCACCGCGGTGCTGCGCCGGGTGCGCGGGCTGCTCGACGAGTGCGCCATTCCCTTCCAGTTGACGGGCGACGTTGCGGCGGCCGCGTACGGTGCCCAGCGGCCGATCCGCAGCGTGGAGTTGTTCATCGCGGCCGAGCACGTGCCCGCGCTGCTGCGGCGGGCGGAGGAGCACGTCGTCGACTATCCCTGGCGCCGGCGCGACGACGCCTGGGACCGCGTCGCCCTGTCGCTGTTGTTCGACGGGGTGACGATCGACGTCTGCATTGCGGAAGCGGCCCGGTTCCGGGAGGCGGCGACGGGAGCGTGGCGGGGCGCGGCCATCGACCCCGAGGCGTCCGTGACCATGAGGGTCCGGGGCGTGGAGGCGCCGGTGATGCCGCGCAAGCAGCTCCTGGATCAGAAGCGCCGGCTCGGCCGCGAGGTCGACCGGCAGGATCTCCAGGACCTTGCCCGGGAGGATCCGTGACGCGCGGCGATGCGGTACGATATCCGGCCCCCGTGAGCGCCCGCGCCCCGGGGTTCGCTATGCTGTAGAGACGTGGGTTCTGCCTGCGTAGAGGAGGAACCATGCTGTTCGCCAATCCAGCCAGTCTGCGTATGCCGACCGCGGCGGAGGCGTTGCCCGGCCGTGACGCGCCGCTGCCGGTGCCGGCGGGGCACTTCGTGCACGGCCGCCCGATCGTCCCGCCGTTTCCGGAGGGGACCCGCAAGGCGGTGTTCGGCCTGGGCTGCTTCTGGGGCGCCGAGCGGACGTTCTGGCAGCTCGAAGGCGTCTACTCGACCGCCGTCGGCTACGCCGGCGGGTTCACGAAGAACCCGACCTACGAAGAGGTGTGCAGCGGCGGGACGGGCCACTCCGAGGTGGTGCTCGTCGTCTACGACCCGCGCGTCATCGACTTCGAGGGCCTGTTGAAGGTCTTCTGGGAGAGCCACGATCCGACCCAGGGGATGCGGCAGGGCAACGACGTCGGCACGCAGTACCGCTCCGCCATCTTCGTGGACGACGCGGAACAGCAGCGCGCCGCCGATGCCTCGCGCGACGCCTACCAGCCGGGCCTGACCGCGGCCGGCTACGGTCCGATCACGACCGAGATCCGCACGGCGCCGCCCTTCTATCACGCCGAGGAGTACCACCAGCAGTATCTGGCCAAGAACCCCGGCGGCTACTGCGGTCTCGGCGGGACCGGCGTCGCCTGCCCCCGACCAGCCGAGACGAGCCACGCCTGAGGGGATGCGACGCCGCCCTGGCGAAAGGCGTCCGTGCAACCGCGTTCAGGCTCCCGCGAGCCCGCCGTGGATCCGATAGATCGGGCAGAGCACAAGTCGGACTGTGGCTCATGATCGACTGGACCGCCTACGACGCGGTGCTCTTCGACCTCGACGGCGTCCTCACCGCCACCGCCCGGCTGCATGCCGCGTCGTGGAAGCGGATGTTCGACGATTATCTGCGCAGTCGGGCAGCCGCGCGCCGCGAGCCTTTCCGTCCGTTCGAGATGCCCGGCGACTACGCGCGGTTCGTCGACGGCCGGCCGCGCTACGACGGTGTCCGGACCTTTCTCGCGTCGCGCGGCATCATCCTGGAAGACGGCGTGCCCGAGGATGCGCCGGGTCTGGAGACGGTCTGCGGTCTCGGCAACCGGAAGAACGCGATGTTCACCGAGCTGCTTGCCGGCGAGGGGGTGGAGGTCTACGAAGGTTCCCTGGCCGTGGTCCGGCACCTGCGCCGCCACGGCGTGCGCTGCGCCGTCGTCTCCTCGAGCCGGAGCTGCGAGGCCATCCTGCGCGCGGCCGCGCTGGCCGACCTGTTCGAGCTGCGGGTCGACGGTCAGGTTGCCGTGCGGCAGGGACTGGCCGGCAAGCCGGCGCCCGACACCTTCGTCTACGCGGCGCGGGTGCTCGGCGTCGCGCGGTCGCGGACCGTCGTGGTCGAGGACGCGATTGCCGGCGTCGAAGCCGGAAGCGCCGGCGGTTTCGGACTGGTCGTCGCGATCGATCGCAGCGGGGAGGCGGAAGCGCTCGCCCGGGCCGGCGCCGACCACGTGGTGACCGACCTGGGCGACACGTTGACGCACGCGGACGGGGACGCAGCTCGACATCCGGAGGCCCGCTGAACGATGGGTGACCTGCACCGCCGGCATCCGCCCCAGGACATCTACCCGCGCGAGCCCTGGCGCCTGGTGGAGACGCGTTTCGACGAGCGCTATCTGGCCGCCGCCGAGTCGCTGTTCGCCACCGCGAACGGCTATCTGGGAATGCGGGGCACGTGCGACGAGGGGCAGCCGGTGGTGCACAACGGCACCTACGTCAACGGCTTCCACGAGACGTGGCCCATCGTCTACGGCGAGGAGGCCTACGGTTTCGCGAAGCTCGGCCAGACCATCGTCGACGTGCCGGACGCGAAGGTCATCCGCCTGTACGTCGACGACGAGCCGTTCTTCCTGCCGACCGCGACGCTGGAGGGTTTCGAGCGGGCGCTCGACTTGCAGGCCGGCACGCTGGATCGGGAGCTCGTCTGGGCGCATTCCTCGGGTCAGCGCGTCTCCATTCGGTCGCGGCGCCTCGTCTCGCTGGAACACCGGCATCTGGCCGCGATCGAGTACGAGGTCACGCTGCTGGCGAACGACGCACCCGTCGTCATCGTGTCGGAGGTCGTCGACAGCGAACGTTCCGCGCATCCCAACGGCGACCCCCGCACGCGGCAGTTCGGTTGCGAGGTGCTCGATACGGAGGTGACCCGCACCGCAGAGGCGCGCGTGGTCCGCGGCTACGTCACCAGGTCGAGCGGGATGACGCTGTCCTGCGCCATCGATCACGAGGTGCGGACCGACTGCTCGTTCAACGTGAAGGCATCGGCCGACGAGGCGGCCGGCCGCGTGGTCTATTCCATCGACGGCACGGTCGGCGCCCGGATCCGGCTCATCAAGTACATCACCTACCACTCGTCGCGCCGCCGCCAGGTCGAGGAGCTCTGCCAGCGTGCCGAGCGGGTCCTCGATCGGGCGGTGGAGAAGGGGTTCCAGGATCTGCTCGACAGCCAGAAACGCTTTCTCGACGACTTCTGGAACTGCAGCGACGTGGAGGTGCGCGACAACCCGGAGTGGCAGCAGACGATCCGGTTCAACCTGTTTCAAATGTGCCAGGCGACGGCGCGCGCCGAAGGCGTGGGCGTGCCGGCCAAGGGCCTGACCGGGCCCGGATACGAGGGGCACTATTTCTGGGACACCGAGATCTACGTGCTGCCGTTCCTCAC
>WTGR01000609.1 GCA_011523485.1 Acidobacteriota bacterium | reverse complement strand
CGGAGGAAAAGGGAGTCTGCCACCCGCAAAGTTCAACAGCGAACGGGACAATCCCTTCGACTGGCAGGACGAACCGGCCGTGTACTGTCCGGCGTGCTCGCTGGTGTGGAGCCCAGAGACCCGCCAATGCTCTTGTGGGACCGGCACAACCCTTGCCGCACTACCGTTGCTCGTCCAGGGGAAGTTTCGTCTCGAGCGTCTGGTCGGGACCGGAGGTATGGGCGTCGTCTATCTGGCAGTCGACATGGTCCTAGACCGTCAGGTGGCGATCAAGACACTGCCATCACTCCGGTCAGAGTCGGCCGAACGGTTGCACCGGGAGGCGCGAACGATGGCGAGGGTTCTTCACCCGAATCTGGCACTCATCTACGGCACGGAACAGTGGCGGGGTACGCCGATGCTGGTCGTCGAGTATCTCGACGGGGGCACGCTACGTGACTGGATCCGTCGGGGACCGGTGCCTTACGTGGATGTGATCGATCTTGGGATCGTACTCGCGGACGTCCTGGATCGTGTGCACGCGTCGGGAGTGCTGCACCGCGACGTGAAGCCGAGCAACATTGGCTATACGAGCGACCGCCGACCGAAGTTGCTCGACTTCGGGTTGGCTCTGCTCGATGGACCCCGGGGTACACGCTCCGGGGCGGAGCCACTGTCGGGCCGCGTGACCGATGCGTTGCTCCGGTCGGACAATCCAGCCGCCACGGTGACCGTT
The DNA here is from genome assembly GCA_011523485.1 of Acidobacteriota bacterium. Next base: position 4,364 of record WTGR01000609.1, on the reverse strand, counting down.
GACGAACGGCTGGTCGGCACGCCGTTGTACTTGGCCCCGGAGGCACTCGCTGGCAGCAGGCCTCAGCCGTCTTTCGACCTGTGGGGACTGGCGCTGGTGCTCTACGAAGCGATCGCCGGGCACCACCCGTTCGCCGCCAAGGACGTAGGGACCGTGCTGGCCGCTGCGGAACGGGCCGGGGTACCCGACATCCGCGACTACCGACCGACGTGTCCCTTCGGGTTGGCGTCGTTCTTGCGCAACGCCTTGTCACCTAACATCACCCGGCGACCGGAGAGTGCGGGCGCCATGCGGAGCGAACTGCACCGGCTCCGGACGATCATCCAAGCGCACGTCCACTGAGCGCCCTCCCTGACTGTACGGAATCGCGCTCACCAGCGTTCTCCCACTAGTGAGTGGGATTTTGCAAAGGAAGGCGCCAGTGACTCGGGTCACAGACCTCGACTACATCCTCTCCGACTGTTTCCTGGCCGTTGGTCAGGCCGTCGGCTCCGACAAGGCAATAGATTTCGACACCGTGACTTGGTGGCACCGGCGATATCGGCAGGCGTTCCACCACGCGATGACCATGCGGGGTACGTCTTGGGCCGCTGACCGCCGCCGGGTAACGGCGGTGGGCCGCTATCTCGGCCAGCGCGTGGTTCAGCACGCCGGCCGCCGCGCCAACATCGACTTGGTGGTGGCGGCCCGTGCGTCGGCAGAAGTCGAGCGCGGCTGCCAGATGAACGCGACCCGGGAGGCCCATTTGCCGAACTGTACGGATTCGGCGGCGACGGCGTTCTCCATATGATTGGGATCATGACTCGCCTGATGCGGTCATGCCAGGGGAGGTTGTATAGATGAGCGACACGATGCCAGCATCGAACAACGTGCAAGATCCTGCCGCCGCTCCAACTCGGGCCGGTACGGGAACCAGCGCCGACTCCGGGGCCGCAACACCGGAACTGGCGGAGGCGGTAGGCTACGTGTTGGGCGACTGCTTCTTCGCCGTGGGCCAGACGATCGGCATGCGGATGACCGTCGACTACGACGCGGTGGTCTGGTGGCACGACCATTTCAAAACGAAATTCTTGGCGGCGATGCGTCGTCAAGGAAACCGATGGTTGCAGGACCGGGACAACGTGACCGGGGTTGGGTGGATGCTGGCAGAACGTGCAGTGCGCCACTCCGCCGGCCGGAATTCGATCAACGTCGAGGCGGCCCGTCGTGCTGCTGCCGATGTCGAACGGTACTGCGAAATCCGCTCGAAGCGAGCGGCGCCAGCGGGTGACCGCGACGCCGAAGCCGTCCCCCGGCTGGCTGGCTACTGGTGTGTCGGCACCCCGTACTAGAATCCTTGAACGGCCGGCATCTTTACAGATGAGTCAAGTTCAGGTTTTGATCGTTTTTTGCCATCCGGATCCTTCAACCGGCGGTGCCGATCACGCGAGACCTACATGCTCGCGGGGCTGAGGGCGAAGCCTCGCTAGCACGTAACCCTGCGAGGGAGGGCGTCTTGTTCCACGCAACGACTCACGAGGATAGTGTTGCCATTTCCATAGACGCGGGGGTCGGCGTCGCCGGTCGGCACAACACCCTCGTGAGAAAGGGGATGGGCGGGCAGGAGGCCCGGAGTCTTTTCGGTCATCGTTGGGCCGGGGTAACCCCAAGACTGCCGTGGTGTTTGGTGCTCTTGGTCGTGTTGTTAGTCCTATCTCCGTCTCAAGCTGAAGCTCAGCGCGGCTTTCTGTTCATCACTTACGGTGAGGACTATGAGGTGCTGGAAAGCGAGTTGCCCGAGCTCCCCGGTATGGTATTGGCCTTCCGGCATAGCTACTTCGGTGTGTTCTGGATGAATCTCTGGACTTGGGGAGGTGAGTTCGTCGTCTGCGTACCATTGTCTGAGACAAGCGGGAGGTGTCGTTCTGCTCAGTCACAGGACCCGGCCGAGATTGCGGCCGCTCTGGGCCTTGATGGCAGTAGTGTGGCCAAGCCTTTCTTGTACAGTTATCCACCGCTTCTTATCCTCGTGGTGGTGGTGTCGGTTCTGGCGATGATAGGTCAGTATATGGCGGGGAAAGAACCACCAGTGTCTAATGATCCGGAGTCGGCGGGCGGGAGCGACGTGCCGATAGTAGAGGTGGTGGGTGACGATGGCCAAGTGCCGGAAAACGACGACGGCGGACGGGATTGACTTGGATCCGTAGTGACCCCGAGACACGCGACCAACGCGGGAGCACGCCATGCCGTATTGGTTCTGGTGCTGCGACGGCTGGCGTCCCGGACGGCGTTTCGTGCAAACGCACGACGGTCCTGCACTCGGCAAAGGCGCGATCTCCGGTTGTGGCCCCGGTTGAAGCCCACCTGAACCATGGAAAGGCGAGCGGCAGGAAGGCACCACCCACCCGGTCCGCAACGCGGCAGGAGCCCAAGTTCGGCAACGCGCCCGCTGGATGGATCGCGCGCCGCGGTGCGAGGTGCCGGTGTGGGCGATCCAGAACACGCGCCTGGGCTGGTGGTAGGGAGCGGTGGCCATGCTGCTCGACCAAGCGCCGGAAGAAGTCGTGATTCCGGTTTGGACTTCACAGCGTCCGACCAAGTGGGCATGGTGAAGGTCGAGGGTTGGGAGATAGGCCCAGACACCGCGGCGTTGATATTCGTGTTCGACGCGCATTGCGCGGCGGGGGCGGGCAGGTGCGAAGGCATGGGTACGGCGACGCGTACGGACGCTCGTCTTCTCGTCCGCCGAGGTGCCGAACTCGTCGTGGAGGGGTTGGCCTTCCCAGAACCGCTGGTCCAGATCGAGGGCAGGTGCGGCCTTCCGAGCGAAGTGGGGGTCGCGGCGAAAAGCCAGGATCGATGCTGCAAAGGACGAATCGCGTCCTTGGAGAACCACCGCCAAATCCTCCTACCACTGACAGTGCCGACCCCGCTGGATTCCTGCACGTACCGCGCGAGCTCCGCCCAGCTCCATCGCGCTAAGGGCACCCCGTGCGTGGAAGGCAACTCACAGGCGAGGGATTTGACCCAGACGACGACTTCCGGGGGCGAAACCCGAGGCCGGCCCGGGCGGTCGGGGTCGTCCAACCCCGCGAGCCGTCGCTCGAAGAAGCGCTTGCGCTACTTGGTGACCACTCCTCGGCGACCCGTTCAACTGCTTGGCGACCTGGTCGTTTCGCCATCCGTCGGCGGCCAGGAGGATCATCTGGGTTCGCAGGGCCGAGAAATACGGCAACGTATACCTTCGTGCACGGCGCTACGGCTCCACCGCTTGGTCATCGTGTAGTTCAATGTCGTACGGACTCTTTCTCGGCATGCCAACTGGCCCTCAAGGGTGCATGATGGCATCCATATATGTTGACGTATTTGTGGGCGCCAGTACTAAGGTACCTGGCTCGTTCAGCGTGGACACTGTTAGATCGAACTGGATGGCGACCCTGCCGCCCTTTAGCCGGAACGGCGTCGCCTGCAGCGCGGTCGCCGTGCCGACGTCTACGCCGTGGCCGTTGGTCGTCATGGCCGCGAAGTGCTACATCCGGCTTCCTGGGTTCTCCACGGTTTCCGATTCTCCGACCGACTGGGTAACGACGACGTCGAGATGGGTACTGTTCTCTCCGGTTCGATCGGCTGGTCTTGTTGCGGCACCGCATGGGGGGCCGGGACGCAGAGGCCCCACGGGCCCTGCGGACGACAAGGACGGCGAGAATTCCGACGCGACAGGCGGCCTAACGTCGGACGCACCGGAGGCCACTCGCGCGTGCACTCGGGACATCCGACGGCGCGACCCGGTTTGGGTATATTTCGACACGAATCTGGTCCGTACCCCCGACTAAAGGGAGCCACATCCAAAGGAGAATAACCCCAATGTCGAGTAAACCGTTCACGCAGACCATCGACGATCGCACAATTTTCGCCGCCTTCGCACTTCACAAGCTACTCGCCGGCGTAGAAGACCCCGAGGAGCACTTCTCGCAGCTTGAGGACTCCTATTCCGACGTATGCAAGCAGTCGTGGCGGATTGCAGATCGGATGATGCAGGTGGACTCGAACGACCGCGCCGCCCACCGCGCGGGAAATTTCAACGGATCCGAAGTGAACCCCGGAGGCTGAGATGCGGCAGTCAAACGAAGCCAAGCTCCCGCAGTGGTGGTCGAATTTCTCGAAATGGCGGGCGAACTCCAGCATTAGATTCCTGAAGAAGCATGCGGATTCCCTGCCGTCTCCTGATCAGGCGTCGGCGAGCGAAAAGTGGATACGCTATTGCAGAATACGCCTCAGAGAAGGAACCAGTTGGCGTATCAGCAAGCAGATTGTCGAGGTTCGAGTTCTCTGTCAACGGTCACTGAGATCCGCGGAAAAGTGAACGCGACTCGGTACCAGATCGG